>JBJONI010000077.1:0-6152 GCA_046051915.1 Pseudomonadota bacterium | reverse complement strand
CGGCTACGACCCCGTCCCTGGCGTGCCCGCTCCCTCCCCGGAGGCTCCATGACGTCCTCGCCGACTCGCCGGTGGTTCGCCGTCGGATGCGCGACGCTCTGGATGCGTGGGGCCGTCGCCGCCCCCGAGACCCCGGTCGCCGTCATTGAGACCGTCCGCGGGCTGCGTACCGACATCGAACGCCTGCGCGAGCTTCGGTTTGAGCGCGACGTCCCGATCAGCCTCGAAGACGGCGAGCAGGTCCGCGCCCACGCGCTCCACGAGCTCGACCGGCCGACCGCGCAGGAAGACCTCGCCGCATTCAGCGCGATGCTCGCCGTCTTTCGCATGGCGCCGGCGGGCCTCGACGTTCGAAAGACGTACGCCGACATCCTCGCGGAGGCCGTCGCTGGCTACTACGACCCCGACACGCGCCGGCTCGTGCTCGTTCAACAACCTGGCGCCTTCGAAGGCTCGAACGCAGCCCTCGGCATGTTGGAGCAAGTGACCGCAGCGCACGAGCTCGTGCACGCGCTCCAAGACCAACACTTCGACTTGTGGACGCTGCGCGACCGCGTCGGCACCGACGACGACATCGACCTCGCGCTCACCGCGCTGATCGAAGGCGACGCGACATGGTCGATGATGCTCCACGCGTCGCCCGAGATCGCGCGCCTTCCGAAGTCCGTCGACCTCGGCACCTTGCTCGCGGCGATGGGCGGCGGGGAGTCCGCCTCTGACGGCGGCGGCGCCTTGGCCCGCGCCCCTGCGATCTTCCGCGAATCGCTCGTCTTCCCGTACGTCGGCGGCCTCGTGTTCGCCCGAGCGTTGTGGCTGTCCGGGGGGTTTCCGACGTTGGACGAGGCGTTCCGAACGCCACCGATGTCGTCGGAGCAGGTCCTCCACCCCGAGCGCTGGCGGATCGACCCGCCGCTGCGGCTCGCCCTCCCCGACCTGTCGCCCGCCTTCGGCTCGGGGTGGGAACGCGTCTCGGAGAACACGGTCGGTGAGGCCGTCACCCGTTGGCTGCTCGACGACGTGGAGCGCACGCCGGGGTCCGCCGCGCGTGCAGCGGCCGGCTGGGGGGGCGACCGGTACAGCCTGTGGCGCGACGCCACCGGCCAGCTCGGCGGCGTGTGGGTCACGACCTGGGATTCGGATCAGGACGCCGACGAGTTCGTGAGCCAAGTCCTGCCATGGGCGGAGGCCCGGAGCGGCCGTAAGATCCCCGCGAAACGGGCCGTTTGGTCCACACCGACGGGGTGGTGGGCGGTCGAAGCGCGCGGTCAGGACGTCGTGGTCGTCCTCGACGCCCCCGAGCTCGTGGCGCGCTCGGCGCCGTCGTGGATCGGCCTCCCCCGCACGCCCTTGCACGCGCTCGCCGACCTCGGCCCGGTTCGCGCCGAGCCGCGGGCGGTTCCCTAGGTCGTGGCTCGTCGGTGGACCCGAAGCGCGAGGGGCCACCGCAGCGTCCACGTCGCATCCAGGCGCCCTACGTGCGCGTGCCAAACCGACGCCAGCCGCCGAGCGACGTGTTGCGCGGGGTCCTGCCCCGTCCGACGCCAGTACGCCTCACTCGCAGACCACGTGCGGAGCAGGTCGAGCGTCCCCTCGTAGTCGAGGTCGGTCGTGGCCGCGAAGGCAGGCATCTCGACCGGCCTGCCCGGCAACGCGACGCCCGCATAGCCCGTCGCCACATGCTCCAGCGCCGGCGACCAGTCGTCGCCAAGGACATCACGCCGGTACCCCGCGAACACGTCTTGCAGAGCCGGTGCGTCCGGCTGAATCCCGTACGTCCAGACAGCCAGAACGCCGCCCGGCGACCACACCCGCTCGACCTCTTGGAGAAACGCCGGGATGTCGAACCAGTGGAGGCCCGCCGCGACCGTGATCACGTCCACCGACGCATCCGGCAGCGAGACGCGCTCGGCCGGCTCCAGCGCCCACGTGATGTTCCGCACAGCGGGGGCCACCCGCAACGGGCCCGGGAAGGCGTCCGAAGCATGGACCGCTGCGAACCTCGCAGCGAGCGGCACGGCGGCCTGACCCGACCCTGTCGCTGCGTCCCACGCGCGCCCGGTGCGTGGCGCGACCGCTGCGAGCGCGTCGAACAGGGCGTCGGGGTAGGCTGGACGCACGCGGGCGTACCTCGCTGGCCGTCGCCCGAACCAGTCGCTCATGCGCCGACCTCGCAGGCGCCGCGCGGTCCCCAGCGCTGCAGGATCGCGTCGAGAAACGAGGTCTCCACCGGCTTAGGAAGCCGGTCGTCGTAGGCCCCCAAGCCACCCGGTCCCATGGAGCTGCCCGAGCAGGCGATCACCGGAAGTTGTCGCCACGGCACCGACATCGCCCGCAGCGCCTCAACGACCTCGCGGCCGGACTGATCCCCGAGGTGTTCGTCGAGCACGAGGAACCGGTAGCCTTGTGCCCGCAGGCGCTCGACCGCCTCCGCACCGCCTCCTGCCTCGTCGACGACCATCCCGCGGCGTTCGAGCATCCAGCGCAGCACCTTCCGGTTGGTCGGCGCATCGTCGACAACGAGGACGCGCCGCGCCACGTCCCACGCGGCTTGCACCGCACGCGCGAGCGCCTCGGGGACGATCGGCTTCACCACCACGCCGAGCATGCCGACGTCGAGGCAGAGGGTGGCCGTCTGCGGGAGGAGGTCGGCGGTGCATGCAACGATCGGCACGACGCGCCCCACCGGTCCGGCGTCCCCGCGCCGCAACCGCCGCGCGACCGACGGCCCGTCCTCCCCGGGCATGTGGACATCCAACAGCACCAGGTCGTGACGCCCCTCCCGCACCGCAGCGACCGCCGACGCGCCATCCTCCACGTCCACCACCTCGTGACCCATCCGTTCCAACAAGCGGCGAGCGACGACACGATTGACCGCGTTGTCGTCGACGACGAGGATCCGGAGGGCGTCGGTCCGCGGCGCAGAGGCCGTCACCGCCGAGGTCGGACGCTCGACCGTCAAGGCACGCCGCAGCGCGCCCGTTCGCATGGGGGGGCGCAGCACGGCGTCTGGCGCATGGCCGACCCGGATCACGCGCCGGCCGGCGATCGGCCCGCCGTCGGACAGGATCACAGCACAAGCCGCCGCGGCCTCCTCCCCGGCAAGCACGCGGCAGCCGATGCGAGCCAGCGCGGCCCGCAAGTCGTCGGCGAACGGGCAGACGGGCAGTCGGACCTCGACGTCGCGGACATCGGGCGGGTCAGGGACCGGCACGTCCGCCGACGGCAACGTCAGGACGAAACACGAGCCGATCCCCACCTGCGTCCACCCGAGTTCGAGGCGTCCACCCATCCCTTCGGCGAGCTGACGCGAGATCGCAAGCCCCAAACCCGTCCCACCAAAGCGTCGAGAGATGCTTGTTTCCCCCTGACTAAACCGCGTAAACAACCGGTCGAGGTGGCCCGAAGGGATCCCCAACCCCGAGTCTTCGACCTCGATGCGGACAGCCCCCGTCGACGAACGCCCCACACCCACACGGACGCCGCCATACTCGGTGAACTTGATCGCGTTGCTCATCAGGTTGAGCAACACCTGCCGCGCTCGCAACGGGTCGGCGAACAGGCCCCGGGGCGCGTCCGGCTCAAAGCGGACAGAGAAGGAAAGCCTTCGTTCCGCCACCGCCGGTGCGACGATCTCGACGGCGCTGTCGAGCCAGACGTCGAGGTCCATGGCGGAGGGCCGAAGTTCCAGCTGCCCAGATTCCAGCTTTGAGAATTCGAGCAGATCATCCACCAACGCCACCATCGTCCGCGACGACGCTTGGACGGTCCCGACCAGCTCCCGCTGTTCCAGATCGAGCGACGTCGTCGCGAGCAGGCTGGCAGCCCCCAAAACCCCATTCATCGGCGTGCGCAGCTCGTGGCTCATGTTGGCGAGGAACGCGGTTTTGGCGCGATCGGCTGCCTCCACGCGCTCCAGCGCCTCCCGCAGCGCGGCGGTCGAGGTGAGGTTGCGGTACACGATCCCAGCAAGGTTGCTCATGAACTGGAGCACCGCGATGTGCGCATCCGTGAAAGCCTGCGGGCGCGGATCCGCCATCCCAAACGCCCCGACACACTCGTCGCGCGACATCACCGGGATCCACAACCGGCTGCGAACGACGAAGTCGCGGCGGCTCGACTGCGTGCGGTTCTCGGCGTCGAGCAGGACGTCCGGAACGTGGAGGATCGCGCGGTTGCGGAACACCCAGCCCGGGTGGCGCTCCATCGCCGTTCGCTCCGCTTCGGCCATCTCGTCGGCGGTAAAGCCCTTGGCGATCGGCAAGCGGAAGGACCCCGTCCGCGGGTCCACCAAGTACAACCCGTAGTAGGGCACGCCCACCGTCTGACCGATCAAGTCGTCGACCAGCGCGACGAGGCCATCGATGTCTTCGATCGCCGCAAAGCGCGCCGTGGTGTCGCGGAGACGACCCACGAGGCCGATCAACGACGGGCCGTCGGGATCGTCCGGCAGGGGCGACCGCTGGTCGTCCGAGGCCGTCACCCGCCCGCCAGGCCGACCGCTGCGAGCGCCTCGCGCGCCACCGCCTCGTCCTGGGTGTAGTGTCCCCCGCTCACGCCGAGCGCACCCACCAGCTCGCCATCGACCCGAAGCGGCAAGCCTCCACCGAGCAGGGTGAAGTCGGTGAACGAGTCGATGCCTCGCGACAAGATCGGGTCGGGCGTGGCGAAGTCGTACCACGTCTGCCCGGTCGGCAGCCCGTAGCCCACCGCGGTCAGCGCCTTCTTGCGTGCCGCGTCGATCGCGAGCAAGGGCGCGCCATCCATCCGGAGCTGCGCCTTGAGCACGCCGCTCTCATCCACGACGTGAAACACGAGCGCCAGCCCCGCGCGTTCCGCGGCAGCGACGCACGCGCCGATGAGGGCGTAAGCGGCCGATGCCGTCAAAGAAGCACGTGCAAAGGTCATCGACATGGTAGGCCGTCCTCTATCGAACATGACGCCCGCTTGGCCCACCATGCTTAGCACACGCCGTTTGGCCTCCGCCGGCGGCCGACCGGACTCGGACGCCGAATGACAAGCCGTTCAGGGCGCCCGTCCCCATCGCGCGAGCCACGCGCCCGCAGGGGTCGGGACGACCTGCGAACGCCCGCCCGACGCGTCGCGAACGACCAACGCAGCCGCGACGTCCTGTCCCACCGACGCGACGAGCCAGCGTCCGTCCGGAGACCATGCGGGGTACGCCACGCGATCCTTGTCGACCCAGGACCACCCAAGGTCGCCATCCATGCCGACGACATCGACCTGAACCTTGCCAGGCTCGGGGAGCGTCGTGATCGCGACGGCGTCCCCCGTCGGTGAGAGCACGAACGAAGCATGCTCACCGGTCCCCGTCGGCAGCAACGGTTGGACACGGCCCGAAGGGGCGCGCGTCCACAACCGCTTGCGCCCCTCCCGGTCGGTGAGGAACGCGACACGGTCGAGATGAGGCACCCAGCGAGGCGCCATGTCGTCGCCGACGGCGTCCGTCCAACGCACCGGCGCCGCGCCTTCGGGGCCTGCGAGGTACAGCTCCGCCTGGCCGTCCCGGCTGCTGACGAACACGACCTCCCCCGACGTAGGGTGCGGATCCGGCTCGTAGTTCCCCGCCGGGTGGGAGACCCGCAGGGTCAACGCGGAGCCATCGCGCGCCACGCGGTACAGGTCTCGGAACCCGACCGCGCTGCTCTCGAACCACACGTGGAGCCCGTCGGCCTCGAACACGGGGTTGCGAACCATCCGAGCGGGCTGCCCCAGCGCCACGGGGGCCGTTCCGTCCCATGGCACAAGCCACAGCGATTCGAGGTGGTCGTCCTCCCCACCCGACGTGCACACCACCAGCGCCGCGTGACCCAACGGGTCGGCCGCCTCGGGGTAGCTGCTGCCGCCGCACGGACTGGCCACGTCTCCAACGGCGCCGGAGCGCAGGTCCCGCCAGTGCACCGACGACACCCCGGTGCCCTCGTCCGTCAGCGCGTACAGGAGCCGGCCATCAGGCCCCGACCGACACCCGCCCGCCAGGCCGAGCAGCGCGACGAAGACCCGCCCCGTCAAGGGCAGGTGCTGGCCGGCGTGAGGCGGACGGCGTCAGCGATCGCGTAGTAACCCGAAGTCGTCCACCGGCTGATCGCGACTTGGTTCCAGCCCGAGGTGAACCGCCACGTGCCGATGTTGTT
>JBJONI010000076.1:0-4927 GCA_046051915.1 Pseudomonadota bacterium | reverse complement strand
ACGAAGGCGGCGACCAGCGGGCCGGCAGACGCGCGGATCACGGCGCGCGCGCCCGCGCGATCTGGTGGACGGCGCGGACGGGGACGTCGTCGAACCGATCCGTGACGCCGTCGGGCCATCGGACCTCCACCCGATCGAGCTGCTCGACGTCGCCGAGGCCGACGTGCAGCCGCAGGGGCATGCCGCCGCCGTAGCCCGTGCCGCCGGCGCGCACCGTCTGCACCCACACGCGGCCTGCGGCGTACAGGCGGACCTCGGCCCCTACGGCGCGTGGGTTCGGCGCTGCTTGGCGGAGGTCGAACCCGACCCACGACGCCGCCGTGCACCGCGAGATGTGGAACACGACCGTCCCGTCCGCCTGTGACTTCACGAGATCGAGGACGCCATCCCCGTCGAGGTCGCCGACGGCCAGCCCGCGCGAGGGCCCGACGTCGTCGGTCCGTCCACTGGCCGCCATCTCGCTGAACGTCCCGTTCGATGCCTGGACGAACATGCCGTCGGGTTGCGCGCGTCCGTTGTTGGCGCCGAACTTGGTGTCGAGGAACCCGTAGTTGACACCGATGTCGGCGTCGCCGTCGTTCTCGACGTCGAAGATCTGAGGGCTCCACCCCACCGTCTGCGGCGGGGTCGTGTCGAACTTGGCTGCGGCGGAAGTCTCAAACCAGCCACCCGCCGTGTTGCGAAACAGGCGTTGGCCGTCCCAAGCCACGACGGCGAGGTCTTCGCGGGCGTCGCCGTCGACGTCGCCGATGCCAAGGCCCATCCCCGCGAAAGGGGCATCGAGACCCAGGGCGTCGTCGTCGGCGACGAACCGACCGCCCTCGTTGCGGGCGACGCGGCATGGCTGCTGGGCACCGCCGAAGTCGTTGATGCTGTACAGGTCGAGGTCGCCGTCGCCATCGAGGTCGAACCATCCTCCAAGGAAGGTGAAGGCGGCTTGCACCGAGTCGGGCAGGCGGTCGGAGGCGTCGACCCAGCCCTCGGCGTCACGCAAGAACAGGTAGGAGGGGTCGGCCGGGCCGAGCAGCTCGGGGCTCTCGGCGGATTCGTCGACGAAGCCGTGGCCGGCGATGAACAGGTCGAGGTCGAGGTCCCCATCGACGTCGGCGGCGCTGATGGCCGCCGTGTGATGCCCCTCTGGGAGCGCGATGCCGTCGGGAACCCCTGCGCGGAAGGTCCTTGGCGCTTCTTGGAACAGCCACGCGCTCGGGACGCCGCGCCCCGAGACCGCGAGGTCGAGATCGCCATCCTCATCGAGGTCGACGGGCAACACGCCGAACAGGCCCGCCACGGGGTCGTCGTCGGTTTGGGTCCACAGGCGCGTGACCGGCGTCTCCGAGATCGGGACACCGACCTGCTGGAACCACGCCCACACGCCCTGCTCCGACACCGCGACGACGTCGAGCAGCCCGTCATCGTCGAGATCCGCGATCGCGGCGTTCGCGCCTTCGAGGTGGGCGTGGCCACCCTCAGGTGCAGAGAAGGTCGCGCGGACGTAGCGGCCGAGCGAGGCTGCGGCTTCGGGGTCGTCACACAGGACGGGTGGCCCCAGGGTCAACGTGGCGGGACCCCAAGTCGGCCTCGGCTGTGCGGTGTCCTCGGGATCGGCGCTCTCGACCGTCGTCGCGCTGTCGGCTGGGTCGGGCAGCGACGTCTCGCCGGTGTCCGCGGGCGGGGGCTCGGGCCGCACGCATCCGAGCAGGCCGGCGCTGAGCAGCCAGGCGCTAGGGCGTCGGGGCATCATGGCGGTCCAACCTGTGGTGCCCTCGTCCAGGTACGTCGAGGAACGTATCGATCTGACCGTCAGGCCACGTGACCTCGACGCGGTCGAGCCGTTCGGCGGCCCCGAGCCCGAAGTGAAGCTCGTGCGGCTGTCCCACGCCGAACCCGGTGCCTCCTTCGCGGACGCGTCGCACCCAGACGCGGTCTCCGGACCAGGCCCGTACGGTCGCGCCCACGGCGCGCGGGTTGGGCCCCGGCTGTCGCAACGTGAGCATCATCCACGATGCGGCGCCGCATCGACTCAGGCCCAAGGTGATCTCGCCGTCGGTCCGGACCTTGAGCACGTCGAGCCAGCCATCTCGGTTGATGTCGCCAAGCGCCACACCGCGGGTGGGGCCGGGGTCGTCGATGCCGCCGATCGCCGCCGCGTCGGCGAGGGTTCCGTCCCCTTGGTTCAGGTACAGCGCGTCGCGTTGGATGCGTGTGTTGTCGTCGCCGAACTTGGTGACGAGGAAGCCGTAGTTCACGAGAAGATCGGTCCAGCCATCGTTCTGGATGTCGGCGGCCTCCACGCCCCAACCGACGGTCTGCGCCTCACCGGGGAGGAAGCCGTAGGCCGCCGCGCTCTCGAACCAGCCCGACGCCTGGCCGAGGAACAAGCGGTTGATGTCCCACGCGACGAGGCTGACATCCTCGATCCCGTTGCCGTCGATGTCGCCGAGGCCGAGTCCCATCGCCGCGATCGGCTGCTCGAGGCCGAGGCCGCCGGGGAGGTGCGTGAACTGGCCCGTCCCGTCGTTCGTCAACAGCATCGTGGGTTCGACGCTCCCCCCGAAATCGTTGACGAGGTACAGGTCGTCGTCGCCGTCGAAGTCGGCATCAAACCACGAGCCGAGGAACGACCAAGCGTCGTGGGCGACCGCGGGCAGGCGATCCGAGGCGTCGACGAACCCGGCCCCGTCGCGCAGGTAGAGACGGTCGGCGTCCCCCGCTGGCAAAAACCTCGGAGCATCTAGGCTCTCGTCGACGTAGCCGTGCCCGCCGAAGTACAGATCGAGGTCACCGTCGCGGTCGATGTCCGACAGGCTCGCCCCCGACGTGTGGCGGTCCTCGTCCGCTGCGATGCCGAACGCGGCGGTGGCATCGACGAACTGACGCGGCGTCTCTTGGCGGAGCACGAGGTTGGCGGTCGCGCGTCCGCTGACGATCAGGTCGAGCCGGCCGTCCGCGTCGAGGTCGGACGCAACCGCGCCGAAGAAGCCGGACTGCTCGCCGATACGGTCGGTCACGGCGAGGGTCGCGAAGGGGAGTTCGTCGAAACGGCGGATGCCGTCGCCCCACCAGACGCGGATCTCTCCTTCGCCGACGGCGAGCACATCGAGCGCGCCGTCGTCATCGAGGTCGATCAAGGAGCCGTTCCCGCCTTGCGTGTGGGCGTGGCCGTCGGGCCATCCGGTGAGGGGCTTGACGGCGAACGGGCCGCGCGCGTCGCGGTCCGCGACCGACGTGCACGCCACGGAGGGGCCGAGCGTCAGGGTGACGCGCGGCGGGGGCGCCGTGTCCTCCGCCGGCGTGTCGGCGCTCGGGGTGTCGGGGGTCGGCGTGTCGGTCGGTGTGCTGTCGGGCGTCGCGGTGTCGCTCGCGCCGGGGCCCGGTGCGTGGCAGGCGTAGAGCAGCAGCCAACCGCCGAAACGTCGCATGCGTCCTCCACCTCGCACGATAACGCGCGATCTCGTCGATGGGATCAGGGGCAGGGGTTCGGCCACCGCGTATGCGTCGCCTCGATGGCTTCGCGGAGTGCGGTGTCGATCACGATGTGCTGACTGGCTAGGTTCGACGTAAGTTGTGCGGTGGTCGTCGCACCGATCAAGTTGCTGGTGACGAACGGCTGTTGGGTGACGTAGGCGAGCGCGAGCTGCGAGGGCTCGATGCCAGCCTCTCGTGCGAGGCGGACGTAGGCGTCGGTGGCGGCCCAGGCCTGTGGGTTCTGGTAGCGGGTGAATCGCGAGAAGCGGGTGAGGCGCGCACCCTCGGGCTTCACCGTTCCACCCTCGTACTTGCCCGACAGCACCCCCATCGCGAGGGGGGAGTAGGCGAGCAGGCCGACCTGTTCCCGGTGCGCGAACTCGGCGAGTCCGATCTCGAACGTGCGATTGAGCAGGCTGTACGGGTTTTGGATCGCCGAGATCCGGGGAAGACCTTCGCGGTCCGCCGCGGAGAGGAAGGCGGCCAAGCCCCATGGCGTTTCGTTGCTGACGCCGATGGCGCGGACCTTCCCGCTTCGGACGAGCGCGTCCAGACCGCGGAGCGTCTCCTCGATCGGCGTGGCGTCGGCGTCCGTTCGCGGCACGTAGCCGAGTTGACCGAACATGTTCGTGGAACGTTCCGGCCAATGGATCTGGTAGAGGTCGATCGTCTCGATGCCCAGCCTTCGAAGCGAACCCTCGCAGGCGCTCACGAGGGTCTCTGCCGTCAGGCGCGTTTGACCCTCGCGGATCCAGCCGAACGCGCGTCCTGGACCGGTGATCTTCGTCGCGATCACCACGTCGGCACGGCGGCCGCTCCGAGACAGCCATTCACCGAGGATGCGCTCGGTGGCACCTTGGGTTTCGGCGCGCGGCGCGACGGGGTACATCTCGGCCGTGTCGATGAGGTTCACGCCCGCGTCGATGGCCACATCGAGCTGTTCGAACGCCTCTTCCCGCGTGTTCTGCTCGCCCCACGTCATCGTTCCCAGTCCGATTTCGCTGACCTCGATGCCCGTTCGACCCAGTGGACGGCGCTTCATCTCGACCCCCGCCTGCTGGTAACGTGGCGAGGGTTGCCGCAGGGGGCCTCACGTGTCGGGAACGGTCGGACGAGGCGGACGCTTGGCGGTACTGGCGGGCTTGTACCTCGCCCAGGGCTTGCCGGACGGGTTCTTCCGTCAAGCGCTGCCCGTCGTCCTGCGAGACGGCGGCGCGAGCCTGACGTGGATCGGCGCGACGGGGGCGCTCAGTCTGCCGTGGACGCTCAAGGCGCTGTGGGCCCCATGGATCGATCGGTCGGGAAGTCGGCGACGCTGGGTCCTCGCGATGCAGGTGCTGTCGGTGACCACCGCGTGCGTTCTCTCGCGACTGGATGTCGCGGATCCAGCGGACCTGCTGCCGGTGGTCGTTGGGGTGGGGTTGCTCAACCTGTGGGGTGCGACGCAGGACATTGCCGC
>JBJONI010000075.1:0-6052 GCA_046051915.1 Pseudomonadota bacterium | reverse complement strand
CACTCCCTCCCAGAACGAGTCCGTGCCGACGAGGATCGCGTTCGGGACGTCGCGAAAACGCTCAAGCAACACCGGTCTGGGCTGGTCGCCTTGGGCGAGGATCGTGGCTGTGGGGAACGCGCGTCGAAGCGCGTCCGCGTAGCGGTCCACAGCCACAAAGGACGTGCACAGCACGAAGGCGCCGCCCCGGCTCGCGCGAACCGCAGCGACGAGGAGACGGGCGCTTTCGGCGTCCCAACCCGCGGTGTCGGGCGTGGGCAGGTCGCGCGGAAGCGCGAGGATCGCTTGCTCGTGATGCTGGAAGGGTGAGGCATGAACCGCCTCTTCGGCCCGATCGAGACCCACTTGCCGGCGCCAGAATCCGAAGTCCTGGCCGACGGCGATCGTCGCGGACGTCGCGACGACGCCAGGGACCGCCTCCCAGAGCACGTCGCGCAGGGTGTCGGCGACCTCGATCGGTGCGCTGCAGATCGCGACGTCGCCCACGCCGCGTCGGCTGCGCTGGGCCTCGAGCCACCGACAGCGGTCAGCGCCCCCCTCAAGGAAGGCCTGCAAGGCTTGAACCTGCGTGCCGACGCGACGAATCGCACGGCCGAGGTCAAGGCTCGGTTGCGCCAGCGTCTCGGGCAGCTTGACGTCGCCCATCGCCCCGCGGATCGCGTCGGCGGAGGCCGCGATGCGCGTGAGGGCGCCCATCAGCGCGCGAACCTGCGGGGCGACGTGCAGGGTCCACGTCTCGTCGTCGTCGGCGACGCGGTCGAGGCGAAGCGTCGGCGATTGGGGGTCGAGCAGCGGGGTGAGCCCCTCGAACGCAGCCTCGGCGGCGAACCCGAGCGGCGCCACGAGGTCTTGGGTGTCCTCGCACGCGCGTCGCACCGCTTCCCGTGTGGCGTCGTCGACGCCGGGCGCGGCAGCGATCGCGCGAGGCAACGCGGTCAAGGGGCCATTTCGCCGGCTCAGCAGGGCGAACGCACGCCGGACGGCGAGGGGCGTCACCTTGGCGGAGAGTGCGCCGGTGGCGACGTCCTCCAGGTGCTGGGCTTCGTCGAGGATGACGCGGTCGTACTTGGGGAGGATGCCCGCGCCGCCTTGGTGCCGGATCGACAGGTCGGTCAGCAAGAGGGCATGGTTGACGACGAGGACCTGGGCATCGGCTGCCGCCCGGCGCGCCGTGTAGAAGTGACACGTCTCGTAGTGCTCACACCGATGCCGGAGCGTGAGGTCGCCATCGGACTCGACCCGTTCCCAGACGTCGGCACCGAGCTTGATCGGCAGCTCGGCCCTTGCGCCGGTCGCGGTGACCGCGGCCCAGTCGAGGATGGCTCGGAGCTGGCCGTTCACCTCGTCGTTGGCGTCCGGATCGGACCCGATCTCGGCGCCTGCGAGGAGGGCGCGACGCTTGCACAGGTAATTCGAGCGCCCCTGCAACAGGGCGACCTTGGCCGGCAGACCCGCCCGCGCGAGCATCGGGGCATCGGAGGTCGCGATCTGAGACTGCAACGCGCGGGTGTGGGTCGCGACGACGACACGCGCCTGATTGGCGGTGGCCCAGAGCGCAGCAGGGGCGAGGTACGCCAACGATTTGCCGGTGCCGGTCCCGGCCTCGACGACGAGGTGTCGCCGTGTGTTGAGGGCCTCGAGGACCTGCTCGGCCATCTTTGTCTGGGCGTCCCGCGGCTCCCAGCCAGGCAGGATCGCAGGCAACGCGACGTGAAAGAACGCGCGCACTTCGCTGTGGGGGACCTCCACGTCGGCGCCGTCGAACGGTTCGACCGTCCACTCCGATCGACGGACCGCATTGTCGACGATGACGAATCCGACACCTTGCTCGCCGAAGCGATGCGCCAGGGCGAGATCGGCGTCCGAGGGGAGCAGCACGCCGGAAGGGTGGTTGTGGAGGACAACTTGACCCTTCTGAGGACGGTCCATCGTCGCGAGGACCCGGTCCGCCTGGCCGCGCGCGACGATCGTGACGCCTGTCACGACGCCGCCCTCGACGTCGCCGATCGCGAAGATCTCGCGGCCTTCGACCTCCACGATCGCCTGGCGGAGATCCTCCGCCGCCGCCTCGGTGATGCGGAGACGACCGGTCAAGGGCTCCGCCGAGGCGGCACCGGCACCCGGAGTCCGTCTTCCGCGACGACGACGTCGGGGAAGATGGCACCGGCCTCGTCGAGGAAGGCGCGGCTGTCGGGGTAGCGCTGGGAGAAGTGCGTGAGGACGAGCCGCTGAACGCCGGCGTCGCGGGCGAGGACCGCGGCGTCCTCCGCGGTCATGTGGCCCCGCTCGCGCGCCTCGGTCGACTCGGACCGGAGGTACGTCGACTCCGCGATGAGCAGGTCCACACCCTCGGCCAGCCGCCGCGCCGCGTCGCAGAGTCGGGTGTCCATCACGACGGCGACGGACTGTCCGGGGCGTGGCGTCGCCACCTCGTCCACCGTGACCGTGCGGCCTTGGTGCACGACGCTACCCTCGCGTACGAGCTGGCCGACGGCGGCACCCCGCAGCCCAAGGGTCGCCAGCCGCGACGGGTCCACCGTCCAGCCGTCGTCCTCTTGAAGCCGGTAGCCGGTCGACGCGGTGCGATGTTGCAGATGCCGGACGCGCAAACTCCAGCCATCCCCTTTGGCGACCAAGCCGTCGCGGGCGTGCGGCGCAGGCGTGATCAGGGCGTGGTCCTCGTAGATCGAGGCGTGCCGAAGGCGTTCAAAGTAGGCTTCGCCGCTGGCGGGGTAGTGAACGGTGACCTCGTGCTCGACGCCGTCGAGGCTGATGCGCTGCAGCAGGCCTGGCAGGCCGAGGCAGTGGTCGCCGTGAAAGTGCGTGATCCCGATGCGGTGAATCTGGGACGCGCGCACGCCATACCGCGTCATCTGACGCTGCGTGCCCTCGCCCGGATCGAACAAAAAACCGGTTCCGTCCCACAACAACAGGTAGCCGTTGTGGTTGCGGTGCCTCGTGGGCACTTGGCTTGCGGTGCCCAACAGCACCAGCTCTCGTTGCGACACGACCGCTCCACCGGCATCCGACGGCCCGGGATGCTACGTTCTGCTCGGAGGTGCAACCATGGTCGTACACGCGCTTGGGGCGTGGGTGGCTCTGATCGGCGCGGCCGACGCGGCGGTGACGCTCTCCGGGGCACCGGCGCCGCCCGTCGCCGGCGTGGGTCAGACCGTGACCTACACCGCCACCGTGGATGCGGAGCCGTTGTGTGACCTCTCGGCGTTCCTGCTTCCGACCGACATCTCCGGCTGGTTCTATACGTGGGACGTCCCATCTGGCGGCGTGCTGGAGTCCGTCCTCTCGCGATCGTCGACGTTCACCTACGGCCTCGACGCCGTCGACGGCCCGGCGACGCTCGACGCCGATGTCCAGGCGGCGTGCAGTTACCTGACCCTGGGCGGCCTCGTCGTGATCGATCACGATGACGATCTTCGACTGACGGTCGCCAACGCCAACCCCACGGTGAGCAACCTACGGATCGACGGTCGCACCGGACTCAACGCCCCGATCGGCACCCCGGTCACGTTGCGGGTCGATGTCGCCGACCCCGAGCCGGCCGACACCCTGACCACGACGTGGACGTGGACGGATGGCACCGTGCAGACGGGCACGTCGGTGACGCGCACGATCTTCCTCGCCCGAACGATCGGTGTCACGGTTACGGTGCGCGACGACGATGGCGGCACGGCCTCCCTGACTGGGTCCGTGGTCTTCGCCGATCAACCTCCGGTCATCACCAGCCGTTCGGTACCTGCGGCGGGGACCGAGGGCACGGCGCTCAGCCTCTCCGCGACCGCGACCGATCAGACGCCCGTCCTGCTGCGGTGGACGGTGAGCGACGGGACGTCCGGCGTGGGATCCCCGTTCTCGTGGACCCCCCTCGACGAGGGGACGTACTCGGTCACCCTCGAAGCTTCGAGCAACGGGTTGGCCACCACGGAGTCGTTCACGGTCGCGGTAGCGAACGCGGCACCCAGCGTGTCCGTGGGGCCGCTCGATCCCGTCGACGAGGGTGTCGTGACGACGCTGTTTGCGTCTGTGTTCGACCCTGGCCCGTTCGACGTCTGGTCGCTGACGTGGGACGTCGGCGGTGGGTTTGGGACGGTGCAACCGGCGGGTGTGTCGGTCTTCGACGCCGTGTTCCCCGATGACGGGACGTACACGGTCCAGGCGCGCGCCGCGGATGGGGACGGCGGTGTCGCGGCCGGCTCCGCGCCGATCGTGGTCCGCAACGTCGCTCCCGTGATCACGGCGTTGACGGGTCCACCCGCCGCTCGTGAAGGGGCGCCGTTCACGCTCGAGGTGGCCGCGACCGATGTCGCGGCGGATCCCTTGACGTACGCATGGTCCTTGCCGGGTGGGGCTTCGGCCACCACCTCCCGGGTGGTCCTGACGGCGCCGAGCGGTGCCTACACCGCGAACGTCACCGTGGCCGATGGCGACGGGGGCCAGACCACGCAGTCGCTGTCTTGGTCCGTCGCCGACGTTGCCCCAAGCCTCGGTTGGGCGGGGTCGCCGCCGTCGGTCGTCGACGAAGGGGAAGGGGTGACGCTCGCCGTCGCGGCCTCCGATGTGGGAGGGGACGCCATCGACGTCGTGTGGGACTTCGGCGACGGCACGAGCGGCCTTGGGTCGTCCATCACCCATGCATGGGCGGATGATGGCACCTACCTGGTCCGCGTGCTGGCGGTGACGGCGGAAGCGACGACCGCCCTTGAGGCCACGGTGGTCGTCCTCAACCTCGCCCCCGTTGCCGCCCTCTCCGTGTTGCAGGTGCCCGTGGGTGCTCCCGACGTGGCGTTCTCCGTCGTCGCGGCCGACGTGCCCGCCGACGCGTTGTTGGCGACGTGGTCCTTTGGCGACGGTTCCGTGGATGTCGGCCCTCCGTCGTTTGGTGCTTCCCACCTCTATAGCGCCAACGGGACGTACACGGTGACGGTCGTCGTCAGCGATGACGATGGCGGCTCGGTGACGCTCGTCGCCGACGTGGTCGTGACCGGCATCGGTCCCAGCACGCCGCAGATCACCGGCCCGGCGTCGTTGGGCGAAGGGGAAGACGCCACCTTGACGTGCGCGGCGGCCGACCAAGGTGCGACCGGTCGCATCGATTACGCCTGGACCTACGACGACGGTCGGGTCGACAGCGGCCCGACGATCACGGCCGCTTGGCCGCAGGATGGGTCGTACACGCTGCGTTGCACCGCGACCGACGCGACAGGCGTCTCGGCGTCGTCGGACCTGAACGTGGCGGTGACGAACCTCGCACCCCGCTTCGACGGTCTGCCACCCTCGCGCGTGTTTGCGGGAACCACCCTGCGTTTCGAGAGCCTGCCGATCGACCCCGGCCTCCTCGACCCCCTCACGGTCGCGCTCACGCTGGGGCCCGCAGATGCCTCGGTCGATCCGCAGACGGGTCGGGTCACGTGGCCGGTGCCGGCCGTGGGTGTGGTCGCGGCGTCCTTTGCGTTGACGGTGACCGACGAGGATGGCGCGCAAGGCACGGTGGCCTGGTCGGTCGTCGTCGAGGCCGCGGACGCAGATGGCGACGGCATGGGCGACGCTTGGGAGACCCTGTACGGCCTCAACCCTGCGGATCCGTCCGATGCCGCCTCCGATGCCGATGGCGACGGTCGGTCGGCCGCGTCGGAGTACGGGCTCGGCACGCGACCCGACGTCTCGGATGCGCCCGGCGCACCCGTGCTCCGCGCGCCCGACGATGGCGCCGTGAGTGCGACGACCTCGCCTCGGTTCCTCGCCGACGCGACGACACTCGGGCTCGGGGCCTCGCCGTTCATCGAGGTCGCGATTGCGCGGGACCCGGCCTTTGCGGATGTGGTGGAGGTCCGGTCGGCACCGGGGATCCGGTACGACGCACCGCCCACCGTCCCGCTCGACGACAACACGACGTTCTTCTGGAAGGCACGGGTGGGCGACGGCTACGGCTTCAGCCCGTGGACCGACGCCTGGCGCGTCAGCGTGGACGTGGTTCCGCAGGCACCTCCGACGCCGACCCTCCGTTGGCCCCTCGACGGGAGCACCGTCGCGTCGC
>JBJONI010000074.1:0-7771 GCA_046051915.1 Pseudomonadota bacterium | reverse complement strand
GCGCCGGCGTCGAGAAGGCGGTCTTCACACCGGCGGGTTGGGTGACGCTGGACGCGCAGGGTCTGGTCGAGCGTCAGCGCATCGGCGCCGCCGATCCGCTCGGTCGATGGCCGGGTGCGCGTCTCGTCGCGGCGCGCGACGGGGTCTGGATTCTCGGCCCGCACGGCGTCGCCTGGGCCGCGAACCCCTCCGATCTACGCTGACGGACCGTCGACGCCCGCGAGGACCGCAATGGCCGCCTCTCGGGCCTCAGGCGCGACGTACAGACGCGCGATGCGGTGACTGCCCGCGTACCGGTCGAACACCGCGGAGGCGTCGGTCAGGCGCTCGGTACGGACGGATCGTGTCCCAGGCTGGCGTTCATGGACCCAGATCGGGGCGGCCGTCGCTCTGCCAGGTCCGAGGGCGTAGCGAGAGAGGCGGGCGTCAGACGCCGTCTCGATCACCTCGATCCCCGCCCGCTCCAACGCCCTGCGCTCCCGCTCCACGCGCACGAGCGAGCCGCCGCCGTGGCGTTCGACGACGCGTCGGAACGGTCGGGCCTCGACGATGCGCCTCGCCCACCGTCCGTCGGAGCCACGCAGCTCGGCCTCCAGCGCGATGTCGTCCAGCCAGAGGTAGCGGTCCAGATCTGCCGAGATCTGCCAGGCGCCGCCGAGGTCGGCGACGTGTGCGCGGAGCATCTCCTCGTAGATCACCGAGGTGTGGTGAAAGTAGACTTGGAGGAACATGTGGTGTCGGCTGACGAGGAAGTCGTCGAACGCAAAGATCGCGGCCTTGTCGAGCGCGAGCGCGACCCCGCCGTCCGCGACGTGCGCGGAGAGGTGGGAGAGGATCCATGGCACGTCGATCGTGCCGTACTTCGCGCCCGTGAAGTACGCGTCACGCTGGAGGTAGTCGAGCCGGTCGGCATCCAGTTCGGAACTGATCAATTGGCTCAAAAGTCGGCGGTGATCGAAGCCGGAGTCGAGGAAGAAGTCGTCGTCAACCGCCACGTCGTGGTCGATCAGCGCGGCGACGTGCCGGGCGGTGCAGGGGAAGTCTCGGGGAATCGCCTCGCCGAGGGCCGTGTGCGCCAAGATGGCGATCGTGTAGTCCTCGTGGGTCGCGCTGCGGCTTGCGGGTGCGTGCCGGTACCAAGGGAGCGCGAGCTCGCCCACGGGCGGCATCGCGAACTCCGTGCAGTGGCTGAACGGAGCGTGGCCGAGGTCGTGGCACAACGCCGCGAGGCGGACGGCGGCCCGGAACCGGCGTCTCGCGTCAGGGGCATCGAACACCCAATCGCGGTACGCGCGGTCGAAGGCCTGGCCTGCGAGATGGGCGACGCCGACGACGTGCGCGAAGCGGCTGTGCGTCGCGCCGGGGAAGGGGACGTGAGAGAACCCGACCTGTTTCACGCGCCGAAGGCGCTGCAGAAACGGCTGGTGCAGCAAAGCGGACTCGGCGGCGTCGAACTCGATCGCGCCGTGGATCGGGTCGCGAATCTCCATCCTCCCCCCCTGAGCGTTGGGAGGCTATAACGCTGTCGTACGGCGCAACGGAGGCGGTGTGGACGAGATCGACGACCCATCCCACCTGCCGGTCGGTGCCGTGCTGTTCCACCCTGCCTTTGGGTACGCGACGGTGCACGGGCAGGTCGAAGGCGGTGTTTCGCTGCTTTGGGACCCGCCAGCCGTCCACCTCCCGGCCGAAGTCAACGACGACGCGATGCGCACGTCTTGGCTACGGGTCGCGGAGGGGTCGTTGGTGCACGGCGCGATCGTCGATGCCGAGACGACGCGTCGACGGTTCCTCGAGCAGCCGTCCGACGCGCTGGTCGCGTTGTTGCACGAGACCGACGCCGAGTGGGCCGTCCGCGACCTGATGGACTGGCTGATCGCGCGTCGCCTGTTCACCGCGAAGACCTTCGTCCGGTGGTGGGGCACTGAGGCGCCGAACGTCCGCAACGACCCACCGCTCAGCCTGGACGGGGATCGGCTTGCGTTGCGCAGGGAGGACGGCGACGCGCCGGTGTTGGCGCAGATCGCGCGCGACGTGGCGCAGGCTTCGCGGGTCGCGGTCCCCGAGGACGGCGCCGAGGCGTCCGGCGCCCCGTTCCGTTGGCCAGATGTTCCGGTTCCCCTGAACCTGTTGGGCCTGGATGCGCGGGGCTTGCTTCGTGTCGCGCACGCGGCTGCCTCCGCGCTCGCCGACGCGCACACCCGCGCCCAGGTCGTGGCGCCCTACACCGGCACGGTGATCGTCGCGCCGGAAGGCGTCCGCTTCCTCGACGGTGACCCGGACCGGTCGCCGCGCCGTCCAGGCGAGATCTCCGGGAGCGAGACCGATGTGTACGCGGTCGCGACCCTTCTTGTGGAGGCGATGGTCGGACGTACCACGCCAGCGGGTCTCGAAGCCGGCGAGCTGTTGCCGTTCCTTCGCCACCGCCTCCCGGACCTTCCCCCGTCTGCGCTCGGCCCGCTCGCCGACGCCTTGCGTCCTCGGCCATCCCATCGCCCGTCGGCGACCGCTTGGCGTGACGCTTGGGCCGCCGCGATCGACGCGGAACGGGCGCGCAGGACACCGGCGCCGCTCGGCGCGCGCGCGCTCTCGGTCGGCTACGACACGCATGTCGGACGCGTCAAGGTGCTCAAGACCCAGGTCAACCAAGACGCGCTGTACGTCGGCCAACGCGGCAGCGAGCTGTTGGTGGTCGTCGCGGACGGGATCAGCGTGGCCGATGCCGGACGGGGTGAACAGGCCTCTCACCTCGCTGTGAGCGCGATCGGCCGGCTGTGGGAGAACCTCGGCGCCCAAGGCGACCCGCTGTCGGATCCGACGCGGTTCCTCGATGCGGGCCTGGCGCTGGCGAACCGCCTGATCGCGGAGCGGGCCCAGAAGGCGGTGGGCGGGTCGCTCGTCGGGCGGATGCCGATGGGGACGACGTGCACCGTGGCGTTGTGCCGCGGCGATCACGTCCACCTCGCATGGCTCGGGGACTCTCGCGCCTTTCTTCTCTCGCCGCGAGGCGGGGCGCTGCTCACGGCCGACGACAACGTCAGCGGCGAGCGGTTCGTGCCGTGGTCGGAGGGCAAACTCGCGGCGTGGCAGCCCACGGCCCACGGCCTGACCCGGTTCCTTGGGCACTTCAACACCGACTGGGAGCCGACACCGCTCCCGGCGCACCATGACGGGCTACGCCTCCTCCCCGACGAGCGTCTGTTGCTCTGCACCGATGGCGTGACCGACTACCTCACGAGCCACGAGGCCGACCTCGGCGCGCGCCTCGCCGCCCTCGCCGGCACCGCACCCCTCGACGAGGCGGCGCACGCGGTGCTGCATGCGGCGAATCGGGGCGGCGGCGGGGACAACATCACCGTGGCGGTGTTGGGCCGCACCGGCGCCTGAAGCGGAGCGTCAGCGGCCGATGGCCGACGTGATCCGCGCGAAGACGTCGTCCTTGGTGCCGACCCCGTCCACCGTCTTGACCAGTCCGCGCGCTGCGTAGAACGGGATGATCGGGGCGGTCTGGCGGTGGAACGAGGCGAGGCGAGCCCGAACGGCTTCCTCGGTGTCGTCGGACCGGTGCACCAGGCGATCGACGACGTCGGCGGGCGGCGGGTTGAACGCGAGGTGGTAGATCGCTCCGGTGGTCGGGTCGGTGCGCCGCCCGACGATCCGCTCCACGATCAGCGCGTCGGGGACTTCCATCACGACCACGGCGTCCAGCGCCAACCCTTCGCTCGCGAGCATCTCCTCGAGCGCTTCGGCTTGCGGCAACGTGCGGGGAAAGCCGTCGAGCAACACGCCGGCCGCGAGGCAGTCCGGTTGACGCAGCCGCTCCCGCACCACACCGACGATCACGTCGTCGGGCACCAGTTGGCCGGCGTCCATGTACGACTTCGCGAGCGTTCCCATCGGCGAGCCGGCCTTGACCGCGTCGCGCAACATGTCGCCGGTGGAGACGTGGGGGATGCCGTAGCGCTCGACGAGGAGCGCGGCTTGGGTGCCTTTTCCGGCGCCGGGGGGACCGATGAACAGCAGTCGCATGCAAGCCTCTCGCGGCGTCGCCCGACGCCCGACGTCGCCTAGCACGCTGACCGCAGGCCTGCCCAGCGGCCCCGTGACCGACGTCTACGGGCTCCTCGGGCTGCCCCATGCTGTGGGGGTGTCGGAGAGGACGAAGCGCAGCGTTCCGCCGCGCGCGAGGTCGGCGGCCGCGAGAACGGGCGCGTCGAGAGGCGTGTCGTTCCACGTCACGCTGGCGACGTAGGGCTGCGTCGCAGGGTCTCCCTCCGTCTCGATCACCACGCGCTCGCCCTCATAAAACTCAGGGTGAAGGTATAGGGTTGCGCGGCTGAGTCGGGGGCTCGCGAGCGTCCACACGCCGTCGCTCGGGTCGAGCGGGTACAGGCCGAGCATCGCAAGCACGCCCCACGCTGACATCGCGCCCGCGTCATCGTTGCCTGGCAACCCTTCGCGGCCCAGATGAAAGTTGCGGCTGAGCACGTCGCGGACGCGGGCTTGGGTCGCGGCTGCGTCACCGGCCCGGGCGTACATCCAAGGGATGTGAAACGACGGCTGGTTGCTCGGGTCGTGGAAGCCGCCCGCGAAGAACGCGTCGAGCTTCTCGCGAAGGACGTCCTCTCCCCCCATCGCGTCGGCCAGTCCCGGCACGTCGTGGGGGACGAAGAACGTGAAGATCCAAGGACTCGCTTCGACAAAGCTCGAGAACCCGCTCATGTCAGCGGGGTCGAAAGGGCTGACCCACGCCCCGTCCGCGTGGCGTCCGCGCATGAACCCAACGTCGGCATCCCAGTGGTTGCGCCAGTTGCCCTGGCGAGCCTCGTAGCGCGCTGCGTCGTCGTCGCGGCCGAGGTGGCGGGCCAAGCGTGCGGAAGCGGCGTCGTTGAGGGCCGTCTCCATCGTCATCGAGGCGGCTTGGGTCGGGTCGCACGCGTGCGGCACCCAGCCAAGGCGGAGGTAGTCCGGGGGCGTTCCGAGGTTGACGTAGCCGCACAAGCCTTGGGGCAGCGTCTCGATCTCCTGCGTCCCCGCCTTGTCCACGGCCGCCCACAGGACGTCCGGATCGACGTCGGCGAGACCTTGCATCACGGCATCCGCGAGGATCGGGATCCCATGGTTCCCGATCATCACGCGGCTGTAGCCGGTCGCGGACCATGGACACTTGTCGAGCCAGCCCCCCTCGCGGAACTGCAGGAGCAAGCTCTCGGCGATGTCGTCACGGCGTTCCGGCTCGAACCATTGGCCGAGGGGATGCAACGTGCGGAACGTGTCCCACAAGCACCAGTCGTCGGTCATGTAGCGGAAGCCATCGCCTTCCCGCACCGTCATCGTGCCGCTCGTGCCGATCGCCGTCACGCCGCCGACCTCGGTGTGGTCCGCTGGCTGAAACGCAGCATGGTAGAGCAGCGTGTAGAACAGCGAGGTCGTGTCGGGGTCGGCCTCGACGTCGAAACGACTCAGGACCGCGTTCCACGACGCTCTCGCAGCGGTCGCGACCTCGTCGAAACCTCGGTCGCCGAGCTCGACGTCACGGTTGCGCGCTGCTTGATCCTCGCTGATGTAGCTGATGCCGACGCGGACCTCGACCGTCGTGGGCGCGTCGAACGTCCATCCGACCCAGCCGCCCGACCAAGCACCCTCGGTGGCTGCCGCTCCCGGTTGTTCGCGCGGCGTGCCATCGCCGACGAACGACCCGAACTCGGTCGGTGCGACCGAGACTTCGATCGCGGTGTACACCGCGGTGTGTGCGGTCGTTTCGTCACGGGTCGTGATCAGGTTGACGGTGGGATGGACGTTGTACGCGCCGTGGCCGCGGATCTCGGAACCGGTCCATCGCCACGCACCGCCCACGCTGCGTCCGTTGCTGTGGCCGAGGTCGACCAGCACCCGGGCAGGCCCGGCGGGAAACCGGTACCGATGGACGGCGGCGTGGCCTGTCGCTGTCAGCTCGGCGTCGATCCCATCGACGTCAACGTGGTACCGGCCGGGACTCGCTGTCTCGGTGGCGTGGTCGATCGGCACGGTCCGCGTGGTGCGATCGGTGATCCGCTCGCCTTTTTGGGGCAGCAGGAGAACTTGGCTGTAGCCGTTGTCGCTGCCCCCGGGACCCTCGAGGTGGGTGTGGGTGAACCCTTCGAGGTGGCTGTCGGCCGCATCGTACGCGTCGATGCTGCCGGGGGGAGACCGCGTATCGGGAGAGGCACGGACCATCCCGTGCGGGACGAGCGCGCCGGGGATGACGTTGCCTGGGCCGGCCGTCCCTAGAAACGGGTCCACGACGGCCGCCCGGTCTTGAATCGGGACGTCGAAGGCCACCGGGGGCTCGTCCGCCGGCACGGCGTCCCGAGGTCCGCACGCGAGCCAAAGACCGAACGCGATCATGGACGTCTCCGTGGCTAAGTCCAATCCCCAAGGATCTTTGCCCGTCGTGCTGGGGTCTGGTGGTAGTCGAGCGTCTCCGGCGCGGGTCGGTGGGTCGCGCCGACAGGACACGCGAGGCGACTCAGGCATCCACCGGCACACAACGTCCGGCGGACGCGGGAAGGCAAGCACCGTTCGGCGTCCCACGACCCGCTCGCGAGGGCGTCGGCCGGGCACGCACGCTGGCAGGGGGCGGCGCACCGGGTGCAGGGACTCGCTCCCGACGTGGGCGGCGTGACCGCGAACGGGGTCTCCGTGACGAACGCGGCCCGAAGGCCGAGCCAAGGACCCACGACGTCGTGGATCACGATCCCGAGTCGGCTCGCGTGCCCAAGGCCGGCGGCGATCGCCAGTCCGCGGAAGTCGAGATGCACCTCGGATTGCTCCCCGCAGATGACCCAGCGGCCGGGGCCGAGATCGACCTTTCGTACCTGCGCTTCGACGTAGGCGTCGAACGGGTGGGGCAGGCGAGCGCGTCCTGGCTCGTCGAGGATCCAAGTGCGGAACGCGGCCCACAGCGGCGCGGGCGTCGAGCCGATCACCACCAAGCGGGAACCTTCGACGCCGGGCGGCAGCCAGCCCGCGGCGTCCGCAACGCCCCACCGGTCGAGGCCGACGTCAGCGAGGGGAGCGAGCGCGGTTGCGAGGTCGGTCATCGGCGGGTCTCCGCGGGGGGGCCCACGACGACGCGGGCGAGCAGCTCCCGAACGTCGGCGTACGTCCGCTCGACGGCGTCGAGGGCGGAGGCGTCGCGGGCCGCCGCGAGCTCGACGAGCAGCCCGATGAGGCCGGTCCGGACCGCGCGGGCGAGCCGATCGGGCGGGAGCGCGAGTTGGTCGAGATGGGCGGGGAAGAGTCGGATGAGGCCGAGCTCGACGCGGGCTTCCGCCTCGCGGTTGAAGTCGGCGAGGCGCGCCCCAAGCTCCGCATCCTTCGACGCGGTCGCGAGCGTGTGGACGAGGAACGGCGCGAACGCGCGCATGTCGCGAAGGGCGGCCCAAAGGGCGTCGAGGGCCTCCAACGCGACGTGCACGCCGCCGTGGCCCTCATCGAACCGCGCCTCGAAACCTTCATGGATGCGACGAAACGTTTGGCGCCACGCCTCGATCAACAGGTGCTCACGCGTCCGGAAGTGGTAGCGCATCACGCCCAATGGGACGCCGGCGGCTTGTGCCACGCCCTCTAAGGTCAGGGCGTCGACCCCGACACGGCCGACGACGACGCGCGCGGCGTCGATCAAGCGGCGTACCGGTGTGGTGGGCGGCGTGGGCATCGACACGGGATAACCAACGTGGGGGAGGCCGGCGTGCGGACGTTGGTGGTGGGCGACATCCACGGTTGCGCG
>JBJONI010000073.1:0-11071 GCA_046051915.1 Pseudomonadota bacterium | reverse complement strand
CGTCGAGGATGCGGGCGAGGTTCATCAAGGCCTCAGGGAAGCCGGTCGGCTAACCGGTCGGCCCGCCACGCGCCCGAGGTCGTGACGACCGGCCTACTTCGCCTTGATCTTCAGCGTCTGGCCGACCTGAATCGACGTCCCCTTGAGTCCGTTCCAGCTCTGGAGATCGGAGACCGAGACCCCGTACTTCGCCGCGATCACGCTCAAGCTGTCGCCGCTACGCACCGTGTACGACTTCCAGGTCGAAGACGAAGACGACGAGCTGGACGAGGACGCGCCGCTCGACGAGGACGACTTGCTCGCAGCGCCCTTGACCACCAACGTCTGGCCCGGCTGGATGGTGGTGGACTTGAGGTGGTTGAGCGCTTGAAGGTTCGCGACCGAGGTGTCGAACTTGTCAGCGATCGCGCCGAGGCTGTCGCCGGACTTCACCTTGTACGTGGTGCTGCTCGTGGTGCTGCTCGACGAAGGCGCGGCCTTGGGGGCGGCGAGCACCAAGACCTTGCCGGCGGGTAGGACGTCGCCCTTGAGGCCGTTCCACGACGCGAGGTCGTTCAACGCGACGTCGAACCGCTCCGCGATCTCCGACAGCGTGTCGCCGCTGCGGACCGTGTAGCTGGTGGGCTTGGGCGGCGGCTTCGGCGGCCCCGGGTGCGGGCGCGCCTTGAAGCCGCTCGGGACCCAAAGCGTCAGCGATTGGCCGGGCTTGAGGTCTTTGGACGAATAGACCTTGTTCCAGCGGGAGACGTCGGACCACTCGACGTCGTACATCGTCGCGATGACGCTGATCGTGTCTCCGGGCATCACCTTGTACGTCTGCTGGACGAGCTTGGGGGCCGTGGTGGTCGGTGCGGGCGTTGTTGGCTTGGGGGCTGGTGCAGTCGTGACCGACGAGGGGGTCGTCGGCTTGCTCGCTGACGTCGGCGCCGTGACGGTGGTGGTCGGCGCAGGGGTGGTCGCTGCGGGGGGCCCCGGCTTGGCGGAGAGTCGCAACACGGTGCCGACTTCGATCAGGTCGGGGTTGCGAACGCCGTTCCACGTCTGCAGGTCGGTGAGCGACGTGTGGGTCTTCTCGGCGATCAAGGCCAAGGTGTCGCCGCGTTGCACCACGTACGTCCCGTCGGCTGGCTTGCTGGCCGTGGCCGTGGGCGTGACCGTGGCCGTCGTGGTGGGTTTCGGCGTCGTCGTCGCGACAGCCACGAGGAGCGACGGGTCGACGTTCTGGCCGGGGCGCACGGGAACGACCAAGGTCTGGCCGGGCGAGATGGCCGACGCGCTCGACAGGGCGTTCGCGTACACGAGGTCTTGGGCTTGCAGGCCGTACCGGCTCGCGATCGAGCTCAGCGTGTCCTCGGAGGCCACCTTGACCTTGACGATCCGAAGACGCTCGGCGGCCGGCACGGCATCGAGCTTGGCGAGGACCGAGCGCGCGCTCGCGCGCGGTACATAGACGTCGGTCTTGCCTTCGGGGGTTGCGTACCGCAACAGCGCAGGGTTGACGGCGCGGAACGCTCCCTCGTCGAGCCCGGCGAGGTCTGCGAGGAGGCCGACGTCGACGGCGCCTTCGATCGACACCTTCTCGACGTTGAGGGGCGCTTCACGCACCACGTCACCAAAGCCGTAGCGCTCTGGATGGTGGCCGATGATCGAGGCGGCGAGGATCTTCGGGACGTAGCCCTTCGTCTCGGAGTGGATCAGGTCTTGGGCGACGAGGTCCCAGTAGGTGGCCTTGCGGCCCTCCGGCACGCGGACCTGGGTCAAGGCGTTGCGAATGCGGCCGGGGCCGGCGTTGTAAGCGGCGTACGCCAGGTACCAGTCCCCGAACATGTCGTGCAGTTCGCCGAGCATGCGCAGGGCGGCCGGCGTGGCCTTGTACGGGTCGCGGCGTTCATCCAGCCACCAGTCGACCTTCAACCCGTAGTACTGGCCCGTGGTCGGGATGAACTGCCACAACCCGGCCGCGTGCGCGCTCGAATAGGCGTTGGGGTTGAACCCCGACTCCATCATCGACAGGTAGATCAGGTCTTTGGGCAAGCCCGCCTTGGCGATCTCCGCCTCGATCAGCGGTTGGTAACGACCCATACGCTGGAGGTAGATCTCGAAGCTCTTGCGGTGGGCGCCGAGGAAGTACTTCAACTTCGTCTTGACGAGGTCGTTGAGCTCGATCGGCACGTCGAACTCGGACAGGTCGATCTCATCGAGGTGCAGGGGATCGCCTGCGAGCGCGGCGGCGGGGTCGTCGTAGAAATCCGTCGGGACGGCCACGGCGACCGGCGCCTCGGTGGCGGCGGGGGCCTCGTCGACCTTGCGACCCGCGCGGTTCGGCGGAGTCGGCGGAGTCGGCGGAGTCGGCGCTTGCGCCACCGGAGCAGGCGTCACGGGCTTGTTCGCCGCCTTGCCGGAGGCCGGCGTGGTGGCGGCGCCAGCGGCAGGCGTGGGCTCGCTCGGGGCCGGCACCACGGGCGGGGCGGAGCCCATTCGGCCCACCCAGTCGTCGAGCGTCTCGGTCTGCTGCGCGTGCGCCGGGGAGAGGACGTACGGGAGCGCGAGAAGGGCGAGCTTGAGGACCATGGACACTCCAACGGGTCTACCCGGTAGTTTTCACACGGGAGCGATCGGCGGTCCACGGAGGATCGCCGATTTTAGAGGGCGGCATCCAAAAAACATCGGTTGGATCGTGTGAACGATCGCGTGATTTCTCTGCCAACGCAGCGACCCTTCACGACCTAGGCGCCATCCCGACCGCGTCTAGGGGGTCGTCGGCGCAGCGGCGATCGGGACCACCTTGGCCGAGACACCCGTCACGCCGGAGCCGGACGTCGCGGCCGCGATCGCAGGCACGGCCTCGTCGGCGGCCTCACGCGACGGGTAGCCTCCGACGGAGACCGTGAACCGCGGCTTGCCGTCGGTTCGGACCAGCGTCCACCACACGGGCTGCTCACGGCCTTGCAGATGGGTACGCAGACGTTCCGCCGCGACCGCATCATCAAACGCGCCGAGCTGGACGGTGAAGGCGCCGTCCGGCGTCGGATCGGGGACGAACGAGGGGGCGCCGCCGGCCGAGCTGACGGTGGCCTGAAGCTCCGCCGACTCTGGCGCGCGGGTGGGCACGGGCGACGCGCTGCCGTCCGCGAGCAGCTCGGGGTACTTCATCGCCGGGCTCGCCGTGGCGAGTGTGCTGCGCTCGATCTCTGCGAGCAACGCCACCAGATCGGTGCCAGGGACCACATCGACGAGCGAGGGCGCCCGCGGATGGCGATCCTCCACGTTCGTCCGCCCGAGCCAGAAGCCGAGCGCGAACGACGCTGCGACCGCGCTGATGGCCGTGAGCGCCCATGCCTGCACGTGTCCGCGAGACACCTCGATGCTGCGTGCGTCTCGGAGGCGAGCGAGCTCAGACATGGGGACTCCTTCGGGGCGTCAGGGTAGGAGAGGCCAACGTAAGACCTCGTACGCGACGTCGACGACCGACGCGCCGGGATGACCGGCGATCGCCTCGCGGACGAGACGTAACGTCCGTTCGACCTGTGCGGCATCCGCGCTCACAGCACTGACGGCCAAGCGCGCCACCGACGGGGGGCCGTCATCGTCCAGACCGCAGACCGCCACGTCGAAGCGCGCGCGGAGCCTGTCGCGCAGCGCCTGGGTGACCTGACGACGATCCTTCAGGCTCCGCGCACCCGCGACACGCAGCGTCGCTCGGAGGACGCCCACCGCGACGGGGGCGCCCAGCGAGGAGGGAGGCGAGAGCGACGCGTCCAAGATCAGCTCGAGTGCGCCGCGTCCTTGGCCGGGTCCACGCGAACCATGGCGTAGGCCTCGACGATGTCGCCAACCTGCACGTCGTCGTAGCCGTTGAGCGACAGACCGAACTCGTAGCCAGCGCTGACCTCGCGGACGTCGTCCTTGAAGCGCTTGAGGCCGCTGACTTCACCGCGCCAAACTTCTTGGCCGTCGCGCAGCACGCGGACCTTGCTCGAGCGCGCCATCTTGCCTTCGAGGACGTACGAACCGGCGATCGTGCCGATCTTCGAGATGCTGAACAGCGCACGGACCTCGACCTTGCCCTGCAGCTCCTCTTCGTACACCGGCTCCAGCATGCCCGTCATCGCCGCCGTGACGCGGTCGAGCAGGTGGTAGATGACCTCGTAGAGCTCGGGCTTGACGCCGTGCTCGTCGGCGACCTTGCGGGCCCGCGGGTCGACCTTGACGTTGAAGCCGAGCAGCAAGCCGTCGTTGGCCGCCACGAGGTTGACGTCGGTCTCGGTGATCGTGCCGACCCCGTCGTGCAGAATGCGGACTTCGCACCCACCGACCTTGATCTGCGTGATCGCGTGCTTCAGGGCTTCAAGGCTGCCCTGCACGTCGGCCTTCACGACCACGTGGAGGGTCTTGAGCTCCTCTTGGGTGGCCAGACGGCGCAGGTCGTCGGCGGTGCGACGACGGTGCTTGCTGAGCGCGGCCTCGCGTTCTTGGTCGGCGCGGTGCTCGGCGAGCGTCCGGGCGTTGCGCTCGTTCGCGGTGACCGACAGGGTGTCGCCGGTGCGCGGCAGCCCGCTGATGCCGAAGATCTCGACGGGGGTGCTCGGGCCGGCCGTCTTGAGGACCTTGCCCTTGAAGTCGGTCATCGACCGGATGCGGCCGTAGACCGAACCCATGACGATGTGGTCGCCGGCCTTGATCGTACCCTGCTGAACGAGGACGGTGGCGACCGGGCCGCGACCGCGTTCGATGCGCGCCTCGATGACGGTGCCCTCGGCGTGACGCTCCGGGTTGGCCTTGAGGTCGAGGACTTCGGCCTGCAGCAGGATCACGTCGAGGAGGTCGTCGATGCCTTGCTTCTTCAGCGCGGAGATCGCGGCGTACAGCGTTTCGCCGCCCCACTCCTCCGGCTGAAGGTCGAACTCGACGAGGCGCTGCTTGATCGCATCGGGGTTGGCGCCGGGTTTGTCGCACTTGTTGACGGCGACCACGATGGGCACCTTCGCCGCGCGGGCATGGCTGATCGCCTCGACCGTCTGCGGCTGGACGCCATCGTCGGCTGCGACGACGAGCACCACGATGTCGGTGATCGACGCCCCGCGGGCGCGCATCGTCGAGAACGCGGCGTGACCCGGGGTGTCGAGGAACGTGATCGTTTGCCCCTTGGCCTCGACCTGGTAGGCGCCGATGTGCTGGGTGATACCGCCCGCCTCACCGGAAGCGACCTTCGCCGAGCGGATCGCATCGAGCAACGTCGTCTTGCCGTGGTCGACGTGGCCCATGATCGTGACCACGGGAGAACGGCGGACGGCCTTGTCGTCCTCTTCTTCGACCGTGACGTGCTGGAGGAATTGGCCCTCGTCGAACGCCACGTTCTCGATCTCGTAGTCGAACTCTTGCGCGAGCAACGTCGCCGTGTCGAGGTCGAGCGGCTGGTTGATCGTCGCCGGCGTGCCGAGCTCCATCAACTTCTTGATGAGGATCGTGGCCTTGAGCGAGAGCTCGTGCGCGAGTTCGGCGACCGTGACGGCGCCGTCGATCCGGATCTTGCGCTTGGCGGCGCTCTTCGGGCCTGCCGGGACGGCGGGCGGCGGCGGCGCGCCCTTCTTGCGCTTGCGCAGGCGCCCGCGCATCGCGAGCTCCATCGCGTCGGGCTCGCCGCGACCGCGACGGCCGCGGTCGTTGCCGGGGGCGCCACCGCCAGGCTGGCCGGGGAACGCGCCCGCAGCGCTCGACATCGCGGGACCGGTGTCGGCCCGACGCCGACCGCGCGAGTCGGTGCTGGCCGGGGGGTTCGCGGCGCGTTGTGCCGCGCGGAACGCCTCAGGGTTGCTCGGGTCGTAGCCGGGCGGCGGGCGGACCACGGCGCTGCCGAGGCCGCGCCAGGCGTTGCCCGAACCGTCGGCTGCGCGACGGACGACGGCGCCCGTCGGGGCGGCATCGGCTTCGCGCACGACGACCGAACGGCGTCCGAGCTCGGGCGACGGCTCGGCGCGCACCGGCTCAGGTGCAGGCGCTTCGTTCTCGGGGCGACGGTCGGCCGCTGCACGGCGGACGACCTCCACCTTGCGCGGCGCCTCGGCGGGGTTCCGGCGTTCGGGCGCGGCTGGCGCCGCACCACGAGGGATCACCCCACCGATGCCGCGCGGTGCGGCGGGCTTCGGCGGCGCGGCCGACACCGGTACGCCGCGGCTCGCGGGGCGTGCGGGCGGGGTTCCGATCGGCGGCAACGAGGACGGCGCGCCCCGGTTGACGACGACGGCACGCTCCGCGGCGCGGACGGGACGCGGGGTGAGGGCGGGTGCTGGCGCGGCGGTGGGGGCCGGCTTGGCTTGCGCCGCCTCGGCGACGACGGGCTCGGCGGCGGGCTTCGGCGGTGCAGCGTCGGGCGCCTCCGTAACGGAGGCCTCGATGACCGCCGCGGCGGCCGCGGGCTCAGGAATCGGCGCTTCGACGACCGGCGGCACCGGCACGCTGGCGGCGGCCGCCGGTTCGGACGCGGCGGCGGGCGCGGGGGCCTCGGCGCTGGGCGCGGCGGACGGCGCTTGGACCGCCGTCGCGCCAGCATCGGCGTCGGCCGTGGCCGCTCGGCGGCGGACAACGACCTGAGGTGCGGCAGCTGCGGGGGCAGCGGCGGGTGCGCCGGCCGGAGAAGCCGCGGGGGCATCGCCCTCGTTGGCTGCACGGCGGCGGACGACCGTGCTGGTGATCCGCGTGCGCTCACCGTCGCTGCGTGCGGCAGCGGAGGCAGGGGCGGCGGGGCTGGGCGCAGGCTCAGCCCGACGGACGCGAACGTCCTTCGTCGGTTGATTGAGCCGATCGATGAGGTCCTTCTTCGACATGGCGCCCTTTGGTGCCCGAGGGCGCGGAGCCCGTGCGGGTGCAGTGCGGGAACGAAACGACGCGCCGCCTCGAAGAGGGGCGCGTTCGACGGCGCATGTGCGTCGTCGAGGGTCGGGGCGGCGTGGCAGCGGTCCCGACCGCTACGGCCGAGGCGTCAGACGCCCGGGTCGCGACGCCTGCTAACCCAGCGCAGACAGCCGACGCAACTGCCTTCGAAGGTGCTGCGTGGCATGACCGGGGCCCACCGCGATGGCGGCCGCCAGCGCACGCCCGACGACGGTCCCGAGGGCGTCGGTGGTCGCGTCGAGGACCACCAACGGCAGCGTGCCGCGGGCGGCCTCGAGGTCGGCTCGGAGCCGCGGCGAGGCGTCTTGGCTGGTCACGAGCATCACGGCCCGTCGACCCTCGATCGCGGCGAGGACCGCATCGCGACCCGTCGCCAGCGCGCCAGCACCTGCCGCGATGCCGAGGCCGTCGAGGGCGGACGCGAGCAGCGCGGCGCGCAGTTCACGGGCGACCGCCTCCGCGTCGACCGGTACACCAAGCTGGTGGGCGAGCTTGGGAGCAAGGCGCGGGAGGAGAGCCAGCGCCTCGGTTGTCGGCGAGATCCACACGCCCCGTCCGGGCAGCCGGGCCTTGAGGTCAACGACGACGTGCCCTTCCGGTGACGCCGCGAGTCGGATCAAGGCGTCGCGCGGGTGGGCTGTTCGCGTCAGTGCGCAGGTGCGCGTGGGCTCGACACGTTCGACCGGCGCGGCACCCACGCCGGCGGGGCCACGACCTGCGCCGCCGGCGCCACGATGGGTCGAACGAGGCGGCATGCGTCGGTCAGGCCTGACCTTCGCGGGCGGCCTTGCGGGCGGCGGCCTCTTCCATGATCATCGCCTCGACGAGGGCATCGGCGGCGTCGACCAGCGCGGTCGCGGCGTCCTCGCTCAGCCCGAGGATCGCGGCGACCTCGGAGGGCTCTGCGTCTGCCAGTTCCTTGGCCGAGCGGAAGTCGTTGTCGAGGAGCGACTCCAGGGTGTCAGTGTCGATCCCCTGCAGGCGGCTGAGCTCTTCGCGCGACTCTTGCACGCGCGCCCAGTGCCAGGACTCGCTGTGCACGTCGAGCTTCCACCCGGTGAGGTCCTGCGCGAGGCGCACGTTCTGGCCGCGGCGGCCGATCGCGCGGGCGAGGTCGGCGTCGGGGACGATGATGTCCATCGAGTGCGAGGCCTCGTCGATGAAGACCATCGTGACGTGGGCCGGCGCGATCGCGTTCTTCGCAAACTGGACGGGGTCGGCGCTGAACTCGATCACGTCGATCATCTCCCCGCGGCACTCGTTGCTGACGGCGGTGACGCGGCTGCCGCGGAGGCCGACACAGGTGCCGATCGGGTCGATCTGCGGGTCGAACGACGACACCGCGATCTTGGCGCGGTGGCCGGGCTCGCGGGCGCACGCCTCGATCACGACGATGCCCTCGTAGATCTCGGGGACTTCCTTCTCGAACAGCTTCATCAGCAGGCCGGGGTGGGTCCGCGACAGGATGACCTGCGGCTGGCGGGCGGCCTTGTTGATGTCGATGACGTACGCTTGGATGCGGTCGCCGGGGCGGTACGTCTCCGTCGCGACCTGCTCGCGGCGTGGCAGGATCGCTTCGGTGCGGTTGAGGTCGACGATGATCGACTGCTTCTCGAAGCGACGGACGATGCCGGTGATCAACTCACCCTTCTTGTCCTTGAACTCTTGGAAGGTCATGTCGCGCTCGGCGTCGCGGATCTTCTGGATCACGACCTGCTTCGCCGTCTGGGCGGCGATGCGGCCGAGCTCGTCGGTGCCGATGTTGACCTTGAAGCCCAAGCTGTCGCCGATCATGCACTCGGAGTCGTGCTCGCGCGCGTCTTCGAGCGAGATCTCGACCTCGTCGTTGGTGACCTCTTCGACCACGGTCTTGTACTCGTAGATGTCGACTTCGCCGGCGTCGTCGTCGTACTGCGCCTCGATGTCGCGGCCCTGACCGAGCGCCTTGCGCGCAGCGGCTTCGACGGCGCTTTGGATGATGTCGATCACCACGTCGCGCGAGAGGTTCTTCTCGGCCTGGATCGCATCGACGAGGCGGGCGAGCTCACTGGTGATCATGGCAACCTCCGGCAGGGGTCAGGCGTCGCTTTCGGCGTCGCGCTTGGCGTTGTCGTCGGCCGAGTCGGTGGTCTCGAGGACCTCGATCTCTGGCGGCTGAAAATCTTGGGTACGCGTCAGGCGACCCACGGCCTCGTAGGCGGCGAGGTCGAGGACGAGGTGACAGCGCTCGATGTCCTCGAACGGGACCGCGTGGACGGTACCGTCGACCTCGATATGCACGTCTTGCTCAAGGACGCCGCGCAGCTCGCCGGTGTAACGGCGCCGGGGGAGGCCTTCGACGAGCACGACCCGCGCGCGGAACCCGGCGAAGCGCGCGAAGTCCTCGAGGCGCTGGACAGGGCGGTCGATGCCAGGGCTAGAGACCTCGAAGTCCCAAGCGCCGGGGAACGGGTCGTTCGCGTCGAGGATCGGCGTGACCGCGTGGTGGACGCGCGCGCAGTCGTCGACTTCGACGCCGCGCTCGCTGTCGATGCTGAGCCGGAGCATCGGGCGGTGGGGGGTGCCGAGCAACTCGATCGCCACCAACGCGAACCCAGCATCGGCGATGACGGGCTCGAGGAGCGTGCGGAGGCGGTGGCGGGACTCGAGGATCGACATGGGGTCCTTCGGCCAAAAGAAAGGGGGAGTCGGCCAGCGGCCGCTCCCCCGTTCCCGGTGGGCGTCGTGATGATGCGCCCCCTAACCCTTCGGCACCGCGCGTCAAACCTCCGCGGACGCCGGTGTCCGCCTACGGCGTCGCCGCCGGCGTGGCGTCGAGGCGCGCGATCGCTTCGCGTGCGGCCTGCGCCGTGGGCGTCTGGGGGTACTGGGTCACGATCTCTTGGAAGAACACCCTGGCATTGCCCTTCTTGCCGTCACGTTCGAGGCAGACCGCCGCAGCGAACAGGGCGCGTGCTTGGTAGGTGGGCACGGCGGGCAAGGGTTCCGCGCCGGGGCGGTTCGGCGTGGCGACCGCGCGTAGCTTCGGGAGGGCCTCGGTGCATCGACCGAGGTCGCCGAGCGTCTCTCCCTCGACGAGGCGGAGCCAGACGAGGTGGGGCGCGTCGGGCTCAAGGCCGCGCGCGGCGAGCGCGACATGCGCGAGGGCGACCGCCGGCTGCCCGGCCGCTCGGGCGGCCTCGGCCCGTTGAATGCGCTCTTGCAGCGACAGCGGGGACGAGAGGACGTTGTCGGTGCGGACCCCACCGGAAGCGACCCCGGGCGCGCCCTCCGCGCCGATCGCCGGTGGCTCCACGCCGAGGAGCCCCTCCACTTGCGCGAGGCGGGCCTCCAGCCACCGTGCCTGCGCCAACTGGTTCGTGTAGGCCTTGTCCTGCTTGGCTTCCGACGCGTCCACGCGACGACCGAGGTCGACGACCTGACCTTCGAGGTCCCGCGCGAGCTGCGTCGCGGTCTCGAGGGGGTTGTCGGAAGACTCGATGAGGCCGCGCTCGCGCAGGATCTCCTCGAGGTGGCGGACTTGGCGGCCGAGGTCGGCGGCTTGCTCCTCGGCGACGACGGCGCGGAGTTGGGCGGCGCCGTACGCGGCGAGCAGCTGGTCGGTGGCGCGGGTGTGGGCGCAGCCGCTGGCGAGCAGCGCGGGGAAGGCGAGGGACAGGACGCGCATGAGATTCCTCGGCGCCGATTGGCGATCAAGCGATGGCTTGGTCGTATCCGTTCGTGAGCGCGCGCGCCGTGCGCACGCGGCTCCGTGCGGGCTGGCAACCGGTCGGACGCGCCGCGTCGTGCGTGGGTCGTTCCACGCTCTGCAACCGGCCCGTCGGGCCAGCGGATGCGGCCGGCAGGGTGACGTCGGGCGTTGGCCGTGGATCGCAACGTTCGCGCCGCGTCATCCGCTGTCGGAGGGTGGTCAAGAATGCGCCGTGACCTTGGGGTGGCGCAGCGTCGGCGGTACGCTCCCAGAGCTGGCGGGCTCGACCGCTCGGTATCATCGCGTTCCCCCTCTTTGATCTTACCCCGGGATTCGTCCCTCTCCGCGGTGTGCACGCCCTTCTGAAGGGAAGCCTGAAGCGGTGACATGAAGCCCACCTACCGAATCGGTAGGGGGTCCGATCCACCGACACGACCCATCCGGCACCGCCGCCTCTCGCTTGCGAGGGTCGGCGGACTCGGGTGGATG
>JBJONI010000072.1:0-4709 GCA_046051915.1 Pseudomonadota bacterium | reverse complement strand
ATTGGCTCGACGCCCGAACGGCCCACTACCGCATCGCCTTCCGTCAGCAAGCCCTCGCGGTGGGGCTGCATGTCGTCGCGCAGGTCGGGATTCTCGCGATCGGCGCCTCGTTGGTTCGCGACGGGGCGCTGACGCTCGGGCAGTTGGTCGCCGCCGAGGTCGTCGTGACGAGCGTCGTGACCCAAGCCCTCAAGCTCGCGAACAAGGTCGAGACGTTCTACGATCTGCTCGCGGCGATCGAGAAGATCGGGCACATGGTCGACGAAGATCCCCTTCACGTCGCAGCCCCAGCGAGCACCCGTCCCCACCCGCCGCAGGGCGCGCACGTCATCTGGACGTGGGCAGGGACGGAGGTTCAGGCGGGACCGGGCGGACGGGTGGTGGTCCACGACCCCGACGGCGTCGCGGCGCTCGCGGAGCTCGTGCGCGGCGTCGGCGGACGGGACGCGGTGTTTCGGCTGGACGGGCGACCGGTCGGCGCGATCGCGCCCCGGCTACGGGCGGAGCGTGTGGTGGGGATCGACGGCGATGCGGTCGTGGAGGGCTCCGTCCGTGACAACCTCCTGCTGGCGCGCACGGACGCGGGCGACGACGAAGCGTGGGACGCGTTGCGCTGCTTCGGCCTCGTGGAGGTCGTGGGAGATTTGGGGCTGGACGCCACCGTGGAGGCGGGGGACCGTGCTTGGACACGGGGGCGGCGGCTTCGGCTCGCCTTGGCGCGCGCTTGGGTGGCCGGTGCCTCCTGCGTCGTCCTCGAAGGAGTTCTCGACAGCTTGTCGGAGGACGAGGCCGCTGCGGTTTGGCAGGACGCGCAGGCGGCAGGTTCGTGGACCCTGTTCGTCGTGGGTCGTCGCCGGCTGGCGGTCGACGGAACGTCACAGACCTGGTCGTTGCGAGACGGCCGCTTGCGCGAGGGGCAACGATGAGCGCCGTGGGGGGATGGGATGGTTCATCCTGGCGCCGTACGCGCACGCCGGCTTGGATGGCGGTCGGCCTGCCGCGCCTCGCCGCGCTGTTCGTCGTGCTCGCGATCGTCGCGGCTTGGCTTCCTTGGCAGCAGACGGCGACGGGGCGCGGCAAGGTGATCGCGTACGCGCCGGCGGAGCGTCAGCAACAGGTCGACGCGCCGATCGGCGGCCGCGTGGTGCGCTGGCATGTCGTCGAGGGGCAACTCGTGCAGGCGGGGCAGGTCCTCGTCGATCTGTCCGACAACGACGTGATGCTCGTCGACCGCATGCGCGAGGAGCGTCGGCTCGTGGAGGGTCAGCTCAACGCCGCCGAGGCGAAGGTGGCGTCGGGGTACGCGAAGGTGGAAGCGTCGGAAGGGGCGCTGGTGGCCGCGCTCGCGAGCGCGGAGGCGAAGCTTCGGAGCACCGAGGAGAAGCTCCGCGCCGAGCGTGAGGTGCTGGTCGCCTCCGAGGCGTCGCTCGAGGTCGCTGAGTTGCAGCAGCAGCGCACCGAGGCGCTTGCCGCCGAGGGCCTGCGCAGCGCGACCGACCGCGAGAACGCCAAGCTGCGCACCGATACGGCGCGCGCGAAGCGCGACGAGCACGTGGCCAAGGTCGGTGCCGCCGTTCGCGACGTGGAAGCCGCAGAGAACGACCTCGACAAGGTACGTCAGGAGGCCGACGGCAAGGTCGCCGCCGCGGAGGGGGAGCTCGCCGTGGCCCTGTCGGATCAGGCGGACTACCGCGGTAAGCTGCTCTCCGTGGACACCAAGCTCGCCCGTCAGGACGCCCAGCAGGTCACGGCGCCGGTGGCGGGGGTGGTCGCGCGCGTCTACGGCGGCCAGGGGGGAGAGCAGGTCAAAGCCGGCGATCCCTTGGTCATCCTCGTGCCCGACACGACCTCGCGCGCGGTCGCGATGGCCGTGGACGGCAACGACGTACGCTTCGTCGGCCCGGGCGATCCTGTGCGGCTTCAGTTCGAGGGTTGGCCGGCGGTTCAGATCACCGGTTGGGCTGGGGCCTCGCTGGGCACCTGGTCAGGCATCGTCGACTTCGTCGATCCGGTGGACGACGGCCAAGGCCGCTTTCGCGTGATGGTCGTCCCCGACCCCGCAGCGCCGGCGTGGCCCGACGGCGGTGCCCTCCGCCAGGGCCTCGCTGCGCAGGGCTGGGTTCTTCTGCGCACCGTGCCCCTCGGCTACGACCTCTGGCGGCAGCTCAACAACCTCCCGCCCGAGGCCAAGCCGTCCAAGGCCAAGAAGGAGGACGCCCTCGGACCCGTGGAGAAGTCCAAGCTCTCCGGAGCGCTGAAGTGATCGCGCTGTGGTGGCTGGCTTGGGCGTGGGCGGCGGAGCCGACGTGGACCCTCGCCGACGTGCTCGCGTCGGTGGAGGCGCACCACCCCAAGATCGTGGCCGCGCAGGCGGGCGTCGTGTCGGCGCAGGCGTCCCGCCGGGGCGCTGAGGGGTGGTGGGATCCGGTGCTGACGGTCGACGGTGCGGGCAAGACGGGGCCGTACGACAACGGCGCCCTCTCGGTGGGCGTGCGCCAGGCCACGCCTCTGTGGGGCCTCGAGGCCCGCGTCGGGTACGGACTGGGGCTGGGTGACTTCGCGGCCTACGACGGGGACGCCGCGACGCTGTCGGCCGGCGAGATCCGCGTGGGGGCCACGCTGCCGCTGTTGCGGGGCGGGCCCACGGATGCCTCTCGGACGGCGGTGGTGCTGTCGCAGGCAGACCTCGACGCGGCACAAGCCAAGCTGGCGGCCCAACGCATCGACACGTTCCGCGATGCGCGGGTGGCCTGGGCGAAGTGGGTCGCCGCCGGGGAGAAGCGGGTGATGGCCCAGGGCATGCTCGACGCAGCGGTGGCGAACGCGCGCGGCGTGGCGCGGCGCATCGAGCACGGGGACCTCGCACCCTTCGACCAGATCGACGCCGACCGTGTCGTGTCGGAGCGGGCGATCAAGGTCATGGAGCTGGACGCGGAGCTTGCGGTCGCTGCGGCCAAGCTGTCCGTCTACCTTCGCGACGCGGAGGGGGTGCCGATTCGAATCACGGACGCCCCACCGCCACGGACCGCGCCCCCGCCACTCCCTGACGCTTCGCGCGAGGAGACCCTGGCGACGGCACTGGTGCTTCGTCCCGAGATCCTGCTGTTGGAGGCGAAGGCGGAGGCGGCAGACGCCAAGGTGCGGCTCGCGCGCACGTACGTCCTGCCGAAGCTCGACGCGAAGGTGGACGTGGCGCAGCCCTTGAACGTGTCGGACCCCGCGTTCAAAGGGACCGAAGTGAAGTTTGGGGGGACCCTCTCGGCACCCCTCCCGATGCGTGCTGGGCGGGGGGCGCTCGATGCGGCCAACGCGGACCGGCAAGTTGTGGACGCGGAGCGTCGGTGGGTCGCCGACAATGTCGCGGCGGAGCTCGATGGGGCTTGGGCGCGCCTCGTCGCTGCCGATCGGCGCCTCGCGGAGGCCGAGCGCCTGGTCACGTTGGCGCGTGAGGTCGAAATGGCGACACGGACGGCGTTCGAGCTGGGCGATCGGACGCTGTTCGATCTCTACTTGCGAGAACAGAACCGTCTGAAGACCGAATTGGACCGCGCGGACATCGCGTTCGAACGAGAAGCGGCGGCCGCGGATTGGCTCGCCGCCCAGGGCCGCGTCGAGGACGGGTCGTCGCCGGACACGGCGACGCGGTAGGGAGCGGCGGGAGGTGGGGCGTGCGACCGTCTGAAGCCCTACCGCAAGCCGCGGTGCTGCCTGCGCTCGTCTGGTTGGCCGCGTGCGTCGTCGCCGCGCTGGCTGTCGCCGTGATGGCCCTTCGCGCGCTCCCAGCGCGTCGTTGGGGTTCCACCGCCCTTGGGGTGGGCCTCGCCACGCTGCTTGGTGGCGCGGTACGTCTGCTGCTTGTGCCACGGACGCCCGAGATTCGATGGCGACTCGATCTGGCGTTCTCCGAGTTCGGCTTGGAGGACGCGACCAAGTACGGCATCGGATGGCCGCTGTGGGTGAAGGCGTGGGTCGCACTGACCGGGTGGCGCTGGCAGGCCCCGTTCGACTTGAACCAACTGCTGGGCACCCTGTTGATCCCGGCGGCGGCCGCCTTGGCGCACCGTATGCCCGGCGCGCGACGCCGCGCCGAGGCGGTCGCCTTCGTGGTGGCGACGACGCCGTTGCTCGCTTGGTACGCGAACACGGATGGTCCGTTCGCCGCCGACGCCCTGTTGGTGGTCGCGGCCGCGTACGGGGTGCTCGCCTACGGTCAGACCGGCGCCCTGGCGCCGTTGCTCTTCGCAGCGGCGGTGACCGTCCTCGACGTGCAACTGCGGATTGAGTCGGTGCTGTTGCTGCCGCTGCTCCTCGCGCTCGCGGTGCTGACGTGGCCTTCGGAACGCTGGCGGACGGTGGCGCCTTGGGGCGTGGCCGCGGTTGCAGCTTTGGCCTTGCTTCCGCACCTTGGGCTGGTGGGCGTTCCCACCGTCCTGGAGGCCGCGCGTCGCTCCGCGCACCCGGCGAACGCGGCCGATGCTTGGTCGAGGTTCCGGTTTGCGGCCTTCACGCCCGGGATTCAGGGGAGCGCCTGGGTGCTGCTGGCCCTGGTTGGGCTCGGTGCGTCGCGGGTGCCCGCGGGTCTGCGAGGTTGGGCGTTCGGCGGCCTCGTTGTGAGCGCGGCGCTCGTCCCGGGCGTGGCGATCGCACCGACGGCGTTCTCGGTGTTGCGCTACCAGCACCGCTCGCTCGTGTTTGCCGCCCTGCTCGCG
>JBJONI010000071.1:0-3263 GCA_046051915.1 Pseudomonadota bacterium | reverse complement strand
GCGTGCGCCCCCGTCGGCGCTCGGCAGGCCGAGCGACAGGCTGCGCTCGCCTTGGACGAGGATCTCGAAGTCCGTCGCCCGGGCCGCTGCGGTCGGCAGGGTCAGGGCGAGGACGAGGGCGAGGGCTCGGTTCATTGGAAGTCCACCTTGTAGCGGTGTGGCTGCCCGTCGTTGATCTCCTCGGGGGGCGGTGGGACGCTTCCGGTGGAGATCACGGCGAGCCGCGCGGCATCGTCGAACGCGGCATCGCCGCTCGAACGTGCGATCTTGGGGCCCGTCACGCGACCGCTTCCATCGATCGTGAACTCGATGGTCGCGGCGGTCGCTGGGTCCGCGGCGGGGCGGGCGAAGTTCTCGTGCAGGATGCGGCGGATCTGCGCGATGTACTTGGCGTAGGCTTCGCTCCCCTTGCCCGCCGCCCACACGTTGGTGGCGGTGCTGCTCGGATCGACCGACGGGCTCGCGGCGGCTTGGTTGGTGGCGCCGGCCTCGGCATCGTCCCACGCTGCATCGAGGGCGGATGGCTGCGAGGGAGCCGCTGTTGGCGTGGGCTGTGGTGCGGTCTCTGCACCCGGCGCTGTGGGCTCTGTGGCGGCCCACGGGTCGGCAGGGGGGGCTGCCGTGGGTGTGGGTGCGCTGCTCGCAGCGTTGGTCGTCGGGGCGTCGGCTGTACGTGTCGCCGACCGCGCGGCCGCGGCGAACGTGGGGGCAGCCGGGCTTTCGAGCGTGGCCTCGATGACCATCTCGGGGTCGATGACGGGGGGCGCGCTCGGGCCGAGCCAGCCTGCGACCGCCAGCAGCAGCCCAGCGGCTGCGTGCCCTCCGAGCGACAGGGCCGCGTAGCGCGACAAGGGGTCGGGCGCAGCGGCGGGGCGGGACAGCGGTCGGCTGATCGTGCTCATGGCGGGGTCGCAGCCTCCGGGGCGTCGGCGCCGCCCATCGGCTCGAACACGAGGCCGACTTTGAGCATTCCTGCTGCCCTCGCGAGGCCTAGGATGCGGGCGAGGTCGCGGTAGGGGACGTCGCCGTCGGCGCGCACAAACACCGGTCGGTCGGCCCGCTCCAGCGCGAGCTGTGTGAGGTGGTCGACGAGCGCCTCCTCAGGGATGTCGGCGTCCCCGACGTGGACGCGACCGTCGGCGGTGAGGCTGATCACGACGCGTTCAGGGTCGTCGGCGTCACGCAGCGCGGCACCTTGCGCGGTGGGCAGTTGGACGGCGACGCCTTGGCTGTTCATCAGAGGTGTCGTCACCATGAAGATGATCAGCAGGACCAACATGACGTCCACGAGCGGTGTGACGTTGATCTCGGCGACCATCCGGCCGCGGCCCGCGCTACCCATGCCCATGGCGGCCTCACCCCTTGCGCTGAAGCAGGTTGAGGAAGTCCGCGCTGAACGTCTCCATCTGGGCGTCGAGCTCGTGGATCTTGGCGGCGAGGTGGTTGTAGGCCATGACGGCCGGGATGGCCGCGACCAACCCGACGGCGGTGGCGACAAGCGCGTGGGCGATGTCGGGTCCGACGGCCTGAATCGTCGCTTGCGCCCCTGGCTCCCCGAGCTTCATGAAGGCCTGCAGGATCCCCCAGACCGTGCCCAGCAGCCCGATGAACGGGCCCGTCGACCCGGTCGTCGCGAGGAGTGGGAGGTGTTTCTCGAGCCGGGTCAACTCGTCGATCTGGGCGCGTCGAAGCGCCCGGGCGACGGCTCCCTCAGGGTCAAGGCCATCCCGTTCGCGGTTGGCCTCCTTCCATGCGGCCCGGAACAACGGCGCGAGGGTGGCGCGGTCGAACGTGGCGAGCTGCTCGACGAACACGTCGAGGCGCTTGCTGGCCCAGAACTGGTCCTCGAAGTTCCGGTTCTGAGCGTCTACTTCGCGAAGCAATTGGACCTTTTGGACGATGACCGCCCAGCAGACCACGCTCATCGCGATGAGGACGAGAAGGATGAGCTGGACGAGCGCGTCGGCGGTCGTCATCAGAGAGAGCAGGCTCGCACCGGCGCCGAGCACTGGGGGGTTGAGGGCGATCGACACGTTCCCTCCCGAACATCGGACCGTCGGTAACGACCTGTCCGGCGCGCGTCCATGGCGCCGTGCCGTTGGACGACCCGGCGTCGCTGCGTGAGGGGAGGTCATGGACGACATCGACGCAGCGGCTGCCGATTGGGCGGTCCAAGACGTTCGCGCCCGGCTGGAACTTGGGAGCGAGCGGGCCCGCGGCCTGTGGCAGCCCGAGGAGGAGGCGCACGTCGCGGCTTGGCTCGCGCTGCAAGGGGAGCCGGCGCGCGCCGCGGCCCGCGCGACAACGTGGGTCGGCCCGGAGTGGTCGGCGTCGCGATGGCCTCCGTCGGTCGTGGCCGACCTGCTCCATGCGGGGATCGTGGTCTCCGTCCACGATCCTGCCACGCGGCGTCGCCTGGCGCGGCGGGAGGCGTTGGTCGCTGCGGCACATCGCGCGGGGTGCGCGGTGGATGGCCGGGTCGAAGACCTTCGGGCGAGGTTGGCGGCGGCCGATGCCGATGTGGACGGGGAGGTGCTGGCGTTCGCACGGCCACGGCTCCTCCGCGACGTGATGCGGTGGGCGACGCTTCGCCCTTGGCCCGACCCCGCGATGGAGGTGCTGGAGCGGCTTGAGCGCGTCCGCTGGCCGACGTACGTCGCGGAGGGCGGCCCGGTGGTTCCGGCCCGGGCGCTCTGGGACGCTTGGGCCGACCGCATGGACGACCCGGGTTCGGGGTCGTTGGAGGCGACGCTGTCGCTGTTGGCCACGCCATGGCGGCCTCCAGGGCGGCTCGACGTGGCGGCGGCTGTTGTGCGGGCGTGGACGGAGCGCCTCACCGTGGGACCGGTGGTCGACGGACGGTCGTTGCGCGCGCTCGCGGAGGTCGCTGGACGCGAGGGCGCGGCGGCGTGGCTCGGCGCCGCGCAGGCCTTCGCGCAGGCGAGCGCCTGGGCGGAAGCGTCGGACGTGGTTCGGTCTGCCCGGCTGTGCTTACGACCCATCGACCAGCCCGCGTTGGCGCGTTTCACGCGGCGGTGGGTGCCGAGAGGCCTTCCGAGAGCGCCGCCGATGCCGCCGCTACGGGCGGCGCCCCGGAGAGATCTGGCGCTGCCTGCCTCCGGCGATGCGGGCCGGCGACGTTGGCAAGGCCTGGCGGGGGCCTCGGTGATCGAACGCGCGGTCGTCGAGCACCTCGCCGCGCACGGTCGCGAGGCCGTCGCGGGAGAAGGGGCGCTGTGGCGGTCGATCGTGGGACTCCTGCT
>JBJONI010000070.1:0-4206 GCA_046051915.1 Pseudomonadota bacterium | reverse complement strand
GCGGGGCATGGTGCAGTCGCTCAACCTCGCGGCGGCGGCGACAGCGGTCCTTCACGTGCTCAGCACCCGGCTCCTTGCCGAGCGCGGAGAGGCCGCGCTGCTTCCGCCGGCAGAGCGCACGGCCCTCGCGGCCGCGTGGGTGGCGCGGGACGCTGGCCCAGGGAGCCGCAATGGAGACCCCGTCGACGCCTGACCTGCCGCGTCGCACGGCGGCGGCCCCGGGTCAGGCGGCCGGCAGCCACCGGTCGAGGCGCGCACGCCGCGGGTCACCGACGGGCGTCGCCGCACGAAGGCTCTCGATCAGGGCCGCTGCGTCGGGCTCGGCGCGTCGGAACGCGGTGAGGGCTGCGAGGTAGATGTCCTCCCACGTCGGGCGTTCGACCAAGCCGCGCGCGGTGTCCGAGAGCTCGAACGCCCGGGCCAGCGTGGTCTGGTCTTCGAGGTAGAGCGTGGCGAGCATGCGATGCGTTTCGAGGTCGGGTCCCTTGTCGCCGCAGCTCCCAGGCGCGCACCCGCAGCTCCGCAAGCCCGTCTCGAGGGCGGCCGCGGCCTCGGACCGGAGGCCTCCCTTCAATCGAAGACGCGCGATCGAGGTGTACATCCACGGCTGCGGTTTCGTCTTTTGCACCAGCCCCCGAAGGGCGGCCTCGGCCGCTGCGAGATCCCCCGTGACCTCGAGGAGCGCGGCCCACAGCGGCGTCGCGAGGTCAGGGGCCTCCTGCCGAGCGGCGCGCAGGGTGTGCAGCCCCGCCTGAGGGTCGCCGGCTTCGGCTTCGGCTTGTGCGAGGAGCGCCGCCGAATGTGCAGCGCCGATCTCATGATGGCCCCCGGCGTGCTGGGCGAAGGCGCGCAGATGCTGGGCCGCGGCGGCGGGGTCGCGAAGCGCTTGGGCGAGGCGGGCGCGTTCCCAATGGACGAGGGGTTCCTCGTCGGACAGCCCGGCGAGCACGGCGGCGGCTTGGTGTGTCCGGCCGTCGTCGAGGTCGAGCACAGCGGCCGAAAACGCAGCGCCGAGTCGGATCATGCCGCCGCGCAGGGCCTCGGGGTAGTTCTCGTAGAGCAAGGCCAAGCGGGCGTGCATCGCTTCGGCATCCTCGGCCTCGATGCCTTCGGGCAGGTCGAGCGCGTCGAGGGCGTGCGCGGACTTGAACCGGGGGTCGACGTCGAACATGCGGGCTTCGGCGCGCCGCGCGGCCTCGGCGTCGGCTTGGCGCTGGGCCGCGAGCACGTCGCGACAATGCAGCCGTGTGGCTTGAAGGTCGCCTTCGAGGCCCGGTTGCAGGAAGCTTCGGGCGAGGTCGAGGTGGTGCTCGACCCGCTCAGGTTCGCGCGCCTCGGCCCAACCCCGTGCCGCGTCGAGGTTGAGGCGGCAGAGCCCGGCGAGCGCCTCGGTCCGCAGTTGGGGCACGTCGGGGTGGCTCAACCCGTCGAGGGCGTCGCGCGCGGCCGCGAAGCGGCCTTTGGCCACATCGGCACGAACCTTTGCGATCTTGTCCTCGACCGTCGGGAACAACCAGCGGAGCATCATCCCTCCTCGAGATCGACGAACCGTTGGGGCACCGCTGCCCCGTTGGGCGCTTCGATGACGACGATGCTGTCGGCCCGGCGGCCGTCGTCGACCGCCTCGGTGAGGACGTGGTCGAGCCGGCCGAAGCGCTCGAACTCAGACAGGAACGCGAGCGTCTTCAGGTCGGCGCGGTCGATGTACAGCACGCCATCGAGGTGGTCACACTCGTGTTGTACGACCACCGCGGGCAACCCCTGCAGCTCGTAGACGTGGCGTGCGCCATCCCGGTCGAGGAACGACACCCGGATGTGCGCCGGCCGTCGGACGACAGCCCGCATCCCCTCGATCGACAGGCAACCCTCCACGCGCTGCGCCAGCGCATCACCGATCGTGGTGATCTCGGGGTTGATGAGGATCTGAGGGCCGACGTCGGGATCGAGGGTGAGGGCGACGACGCGCGCGCTGACGTGGACCTGCGGCGCCGCAAGCCCCGCGCCGTCGTAGTCCTCCATGGTTTCGAGCAGATCGTCGAAGAGCTGCTGCCACACGTCGGCGGCGATCTCTGCCGGATCGACGGGCTCGGCGACGAGGCGTAGGACGGGATGCCCGATCTGGGCGACGCGAAGAATGGCCACAAGACGCTCCGAAGTCGTTGCTTAGCCACAGCGGGCGTCTCGGCAAGCCGGACAGGTTCCCGCCACGAACCGTCGGGGCGCTGCGCCGTCCGGGAGCGCCGCGTTACCGGGGGGGCATGGTGGGTCGGGCATCCAGTCGTGGCTTGGTCGGGGTCGCTGTCGTCGTCGCGGCGATGTGGCACGTGGCGGACGTGCGTGCCGCTTGGACAACGGCGCAACGCGTCGCCGGTGCGAACGATTACGCGTCGTACCACTACGCGGCCGTCGTTGCGTCGGCGGGCGGCGACCCGTACGACGTCCGGGCGCTTGGGGCTGCGGCCCGGGCTGACGGGACGCGAAACGGGGTCCATCCCTTTTTTTACCCTCCGCCGTTTCTGCTTGCGTTTGCACCGCGGGCCTCGATGCCGTTGCATGCGGGCTACCTCAACTGGTTCGTCGTCGATGAGGCTGCTGCGATCGCATTGGCCTCGTTGCTCGCGACGCTGGCGTGGCGATGGAGCGCAGGGCTCGCGGGCGTCGCGTGCGCGGTGACGTTCGCGATGACGGCGATCCCCAACAACCATGTGATGGGGCAGATCAACCTGCCTGTGTTGCTGCTTGCGGTGGGCGGCTTCGCGTTGGCCGAGGGCGGACGGGAGCGAGTCGGCGGTGCGCTGCTCGGCGCGGCCGCGATGGCGAAGATGGCGCCGGCCTTGTTCGTGGGTCTCTGGCTGCTCCAACGTCGTTGGCGTCCGTTTGCTTGGGCGTGCGGCACCGCGGTGGCGTTGGGGGTCGCGTCGCTCGCTGTGGTGGGCCCGGACGCGCAGGCTCACTTCTATGGTCAGGTGTTGCCTGGGTTTTCGCGCGGCGACTACAATGGCTTGGCGGTCGGCATCGACCTGCCGGGCAACCACAGCTTGCCGGACTGGTTCGATCGCGCGTGGCCTCCTGGGCCATCGCCCCACCTCGCGCTGTCGTCCATGGCGACGAGCGCCTCGCGGGCGGCCGGGCTGGCCGCGCTGGCGGTGACGGCGGCCGGGGTCGGCGCATGGCGGGGCGCGCGCGTCGATGCGTTGGCGCAGGCCAACCGGTTTGGCGCCGTCGCGGCACTTACGCTGCTGCTGCCGGTCATCACCTACGAGCATCACCTCGTCAGCCTGCTCCCGGGTCTGGTGGCAGCAGCCGCCGCGCGCGCGAGGGGGCGGCTTCCGGCCTGGACGTCGTGGCTGTGGTTGGCGCTCGCTGCCGTCGCCTGTGCGCCGTGGGAGCCCCTCCGTGACGCGGCGCGGCAGGCTGGGGGCTGGACGGGTACGCTTCTCAGGGAAGCGAAGTTCGGAGCGATCGTTGGGGTTTGGGCGCTCAACCTCGCAGCGGGGCGTTCGCGATGAGGCGGCGTGCGGTGGTGACCGGCGCCAGCCGTCGCGTCGGCGCGGCCATTGCGCTGGAGCTTGCGGCCCACGGCTTTGATGTCTGCATCCACGTGCGCGGAGACGTGGACGGTGGCGAGGCGACCGCGGCGGCGGTCCGTGCGCACGGCGTTGAAGCGTGGGTCGTCTCGTCGGACCTCGCCACGGCGCAGGGGTGCCAGTCGCTGGCCGACGCGGTCCGAGCGCGTTGGAGCTCCCTCGATGTGCTGGTCCACAACGCGTCCGGCTTTTCGCCCGACCCGTTTGAGTCCACCAGCTTGGAAGCGTTGGACGCGATGTGGGCGATCCACGGCCGGGCCCCGTTCTTGCTGACGCAGGCGCTGCTGCCGCTGCTTCGCGCCGGGCGTGGGGCCGACGGGGCAGCTCCGGGCGAAGCGGGCCTCGTCGTCGGGATCGTCGACATCGGCGCGGTGCGGCCGGTCACGGGCTACGCCGCCTATTCGATGAGCAAGGCGGCGCTGGGCATGTTCGTCAAGGCGCTGGCGGTGGAGCTCGCGCCCGCGGTTCGCGCGGTCGCGATCAGCCCAGGGCAGGTCGCTTGGCCCCCCGATTACGATGAGGCCCTGCGCGACCGGATCACGGCGCGGATCCCGATGCGTCGTGTCGGGGAGCCGTCCGACATCGCCAAGCTCGTGCGGTTCGTGGCGCTGGAGGCGCC
>JBJONI010000069.1:0-5005 GCA_046051915.1 Pseudomonadota bacterium | reverse complement strand
CCTCGATCGCCTGAGCGCGGCGGGGATCGCGCACGGCATCGCGTCGTCGCGGGAGGGTTCGAGCTTGCATGCGCTGCTCGACCAGTTGGGCGGGGCAACGCGGTTTGGCGCCGTCGTTGGGTGTGAGGATGCGGTGCGCGGAAAGCCGGCGCCCGATCTCCTTGAGGTCGCGTTGACCCGGCTGGGTGTGGCCCCGGAGGCGGCGTGGATGGTGGGCGATACCGAGTGGGACGTCGCGATGGGGCGTGCAGCCGGTGTTGTCGCCGTGGGACTCGTCGGGGGTAGCCACGACGCCGCGCGCCTGCGGGCGGCGTTTGCGGACGCCGTGGTGGACGACGTACACGCGCTGGTGCATGCGGTGCTCGGGGGCGAGCATGGCTGAGCCGAAGGGGTGGAACCGCGCGTTGATCGTGATCGCCGTGCTTGGTGTTGGCGCCGGGTTTAGCCTGCTTCCGGTTGGCGAACTGCTCGTCGCGGCGGTGGAGGGAACGCGGGCTGCAGGGGCTTGGGGTGTCCTGTTGTTCCTGCTCGCGTTCGTCGGCGGCGCGCCGCTGACGTTGATGGCGGAGGGTTTTATGGCCGCCAGCGGGCTCCTTTTTGGGTTCCCTGGAGGCCTGGTGCCGGCGCTGCTTGGGGCGACGTTGAGTGGCCTCGTGAACTTCGCGCTCGCGCGCACGTGGTTGCGGGCTCGGGTCGAAGCGCGGATTCGCGCCCGAGGTGGCTTGTTGGCCGGACTGGAGGAGGCGCTCGGTAAGGACGGTCGCAAGGTCGTGTTCCTGCTCCGTCTCCCTCCGTTGTCGCCGTTTCATGTGCTCAGTTACCTGCTCGGCGCCTCGAACGTCGCGTTCCGCGACGCCGCCCCAGCGACCCTGATCGGCATGGTCCCCCAAGTGACCTTGTTCGTTTGGCTCGGCGCGCAGTTCTCGGATCCGCACGACCTGCTCCATCCGCTGGGGGTCCTTCAAGGGCCTCGTCTTGGGCTCGTCGTGGCGGCGACGGTGTTGCCGACCGTGACGCTCACGTGGTGGGTTCGTGGGGTGCTACGTCGTATGCAAGGATAAAGGCATGGTTTGAGATTGGCCCTTCCCATGGTGACGAGGCGAGACGTAGAGTCCGGAGAGGGAGGGTCCATGACACTCGGTGACTGGTTGCGCGAGCCCGCGATCACGATCGACCGCATCGCGGAGCGGCTCGATGCCCTCGATCACGCGGGGCGGATGGAGGCCTTGGGCCGAGCCACGCCGGCGGAGCAGCAGAAGCTGTGGCTGTTGGCGTTGCAGGCGCCGCCTGTGACCTTTGAGGACTTTGTCCCGGCCGACGTGCCCGATGTCACCGCTGTGGTCCACCATGGCCGCAACACGATGCCGCTCGAGGGGTTGCGCACGTTCCAGAAGGTGTTCGCGCGCGCGCGGGGGTCGAAGGACAAGCTGTACGGCTTCAACGAGGGCAAGACGCGCCCGTGGCTCGGTCCGGGTTGCTTTACGGTGAGGACCACGGCCGGCAACGCGAAGGAGGAGAAGCTCGGCGCCATCGTCGTCGACTACTACCTCACGCCGGATGGCGACGTGCCGGCAGCTTGGCCCGTGCCGGTGTCGGCGAGCCGGGGCATCTCTTGGTTCGTGTACGGGTACACGCGCGACTACATGCGCAAGGTCAGCCGGCACGTCACCATCGGCCGCGGCTTCAAGTGGAACATCGACGTCGGCGCCTTGTTTCTGCTGATTCGCGAGGACGCCCGCCGTTAAGCGTCACGCTTCGTCTCGCAGGTCGGTCCCGTGCGTTGGCACGGGTTCAGGTGCGTCGAGGAGGTCGTGATGGGCGCGGAGTCGTCGTCTTGCGGGCCGCAGAGCGTGTGCGGCGTCCCTGATGTGACGGACGAGGCGGCGTGGCGGGCCCGCTTGAGTCCGGAGGCGTTCGAGGTCCTTCGGCGCGCGGCGACGGAGCGCGCGTTCACGGGCGCGCATTGGGATCGCAAGGAGCCGGGCCGCTATGCCTGCGCCGGTTGTGACGCGGCCCTGTTCGAGTCGTCGGCCAAGTACGATTCGGGCAGCGGTTGGCCTTCGTTTTGGGCCGCCTCCGCCGGTGCGGTCTCGGAGCGCTTGGACACGAGCTACGGCATGGTCCGCACCGAGATCGTTTGCACCGCGTGCGGTGGACACCTCGGGCATCTGTTCGATGACGGACCGCGTCCCACAGGACTGCGCTACTGCGTCAACTCCGCAGCGCTTCGGTTTACGCCAGCTTCGTGAGGGCGCGCCCCGATTCGTGCTAAAACGGCGCGATCGGAGGTCTTCATGTCGTTGTTTCAGCCCGCGCCGCGTACGCCGGAAGAGGTCGCCGCTGCGGCGCCGTTGGCGATCCCGCCGGACGCGGTCCGCGACATGGATGAAGCCACCTGGTACGCCAAGGTGCGCCGTCCGCCAGAGACGCCGCAGTTGACGCTTCGTGCGGTGCTGATGGGGAGCACGCTCGGGTTCTTGCTCGCCTTCACCAACCTGTACGTGGGTCTGATGACGGGTTGGGGCCTCGGCGTCGCGATCACGGCGTCCATTCTCTCGTATGGCATCTGGACGTCGTTGCAGTCCCTCGGCATCGCGCGAACGCCGATGACGATCCTCGAGAACAACTGCATGCAGTCGACCGCTTCCTCGGCGGGCTACGCGACGGGCAGCACGATGGTGAGCGCGATCCCCGCGTTGCTGATGCTCTCCGCAACGCCGGACAATCCGGCGGGCGCGCACATGCCGGCGTGGGAACTTGCGGCTTGGACGATCTCGGTCGCGGGTATGGGGGTGACCCTCGCGATCCCGATGAAGCGCAACCTGATCAACGAGGAGCGACTCACCTTTCCGTCAGGGACTGCCGCTGCGATCACGCTGCACAGCCTCTACTCTTCGGGCGCGGACGCCTTGATCAAGGCCAAGGCGCTCGCGGGGTCGGCGTTGCTCGGGGCGATCGTGCCCGTCCTCACCGAGCTCAACCTCGCGACCACGGTGGGCGAGGACGGTCAGACCGTCCGTGAACCGCTGGCCGTGGGCCACATCAAGGTGTTCGACCCTTGGTTGCCGGTGCGTGGCGTCGCCAAGGACGGCACGCCGTTGCGCCCGTCGGACTGGAACATGGTGTTGGATGTGAACCCCGTGATGGTCGCGGCCGGGATGATCATCGGTCTGCGCGTCACCTTTTGGATGCTTGTGGGGGCGTTGATCCTCACGTACGGCCTCGGGCCTGCGGGGCTGGTCGATGGTTGGATGAGCCCCGTGACGCACGGGGAAGTGTTCGCCACCTCCGCCCCCGGCAAGGCGTGGAAGGAGGTCGGGCTGTGGTTTGGGGTGAGCCTGATGGTCGCGGGTAGCCTCACCGGGTTCGCCCTTCAGTGGCGGACGATCCTTCGCGCGTTTTCCGGCCTTTTCGCAGGATTTCGTGGAGGGGCGGACGTGGACCCGGTCGTGGCACAGACCGAGGTGCCGACGTCTTGGTTCCTCGGCGGCATGGGCTTGTTCGGCTCGGCCGTCATCACGCTGGCTTGGTATTCGGCCGGCGTCCCGCCTCACTACGGTCTGCTTGCGGTCGTGATGACCTTCGTCCTCAGTTTGGTCGCGGCGCGCGCCACCGGGGAGTCGGACGTGACGCCCATCGGCGCGATGGGCAAGATCATGCAGCTCACCTACGGCACGTTGATGCCGCAGTCGGTGACGGCGAACATCCTCACCGCGAACATCACGTCGAACGCCGCAGCGGCGAGCGCGGACCTGTTGAACGACCTCAAGAGTGGCTACCTCCTCGGTGCGAGTCCGCGGCGGCAGTTCCTCGCCCAAGCCGCGGGCATCGTCACCGGAACCATCGCGACGACCCTCGGGTTTCGCCTCCTCGTTCCCGATGCCACCGCCTTGACCGGTGGGGAGAGCGGGCAGGCGCGGTTTCCGGCGCCTGCCGCCCAAGCGTGGAAGGCCGTCGCCGACCTGTTCAAGCACGGCGTCGAAGGCATGCATCCGACCTACGTGCGGCTGATCCTCGCAGGGCTCGTCGTGGGAACGGTTCTCAGCTTGCTCGAGGCTTGGTTGCCGAGCAAGGTGCGCGCGTACGTCCCATCGGCGACGGGGCTCGGTCTTGGGTTCATCCTCGCGTTCAACTACCCGCTGTCGATGTTCCTCGGCGCACTCCTCGCGCACGCTTGGACGGCGCGTGCGCCAAAGTCGGCGGAGGACCTGCTCGTACCGGTGGCATCGGGCATCATCGCAGGCGTGAGCTTGATGGGGGTCGTCGTCGCGCTGCTCAACCTGTTCGTGTTCGTGTGATCGCTCGCCGGTTCACGGCAGCGTGACGATCTGCACGGCGCCATCGTTCTCGACGCGGAACGCGGCGTCGGCGAACTTGGGCGGCCCCATCACGCCGCGCGCCCCGCGCGTGGCGGCGAACGGCTCCTTGGGGAACGGGATCGGCCAGCTGAGGTCACACGTCCCGTTGCCGTTGAGGTCGTGGACGACGATCGCCGCGTACGTACCCGGCGGCACCCCGGGGAAGACAATGCGGCCGCCGGTGACGGCCGCGACGCCGCGCGCTTTGGCGTAGGCGGCCTCGGGCTCGGACGGGAACCCCTCGGGGCCGGCAAACAGGAGGGCGAGGAGCGCACCTTCGGACGACGTGACGTGGCGGACGTCGAGCACGACGTCCCCGGCCCACGCCGCACCGGCGTGCAGGGTCAGGCTGAGCACGAACCCACGCAGCGCGTTGGACGACATGGCACCCCCCGGTGGCGTCGTAGCGCCACTGCGGCGAAGGGGCACGTCGCGTGGCGGATCGCGACGAGCCGTGCCGGATGACGGAAAACCGTTGCGGATCGAAGGCGGGCGGCGATACCCGGCCACGGCGACGACGGAGGACGGATGCGCAAGGCGTGGACGGCACGGGTGCCGGCGTTCGAGGTCCTCTCGGGCTACGGATGGGAGGACGCGCGGGCCGACGTGGTCGCGGGGCTGAGCGTGGCGGCGGTCGCGCTTCCCCA
>JBJONI010000068.1:0-4344 GCA_046051915.1 Pseudomonadota bacterium | reverse complement strand
ACAACGTGGGCACGGGAATCATGTTCTTTCAGGGATCTTCGCGAAACCTCGTCCAGGACAACGAGACCGACGACAACGGCATGTATGGGATCGGCTTCCAATCCATGGCGAACGGCAACGTCCTCGAGGACAACTCCGGCTGCGGCAACGCGGTCTTCGACGCGTACCAGCCGACGGGCGCGGGGAACGTGCTGCTGGGCGACGGGTTCTGCACCACGAGCGGGTTCTGAGGGCGTCGTTCATTTGGCTTGATTGGGCCTGTCGGGCGTGGGATCAGCCGATGTCGACGGACCTCCGAGATCGTGCCGTCGCGGCGTAAGTACGGAGAGAGGGCACGCAGGTGCGGATCGCCGAGCTGTTCGGCATCGGACAGGCGAGGCTTCGCAGGTGGCATCGACAAGCACGGGAGACCGGTTCCGTGGCGCCCGTCGCCGACTACCCGCGGGCCCCGTATCCGAAGATGGAGCCCGCGAACCTTCTCGTTCTGGAGGAGCTGATGCGGGAGACCCCCGACGCCACGAACGCCGAACTCGCGAGTACGCGCGTGCCCACCTCAAGGATGGCGACCTCGTCGTGATGGCCAACGCGGGTGCCCATAGGGACCCCCGCGTAAGGACGAACCTGGCAACGTACGGCGCGAAGCGGGTGTACCTGCCGCCCTCGCGCGCATCGTGTCGGCCCTGAACGAGACGGTCGGAGTCGGCAGGAAGGTCATCACCCCGCACGATGCCGGAAACTGGTTTCGGCACTGTGGGTGTAGGGACCGGTCATGCCACCTGATCGGCGCTGGCACGGGTTCGCCCAGTCCCAGGGCGGAGGGGACGCGCGTGGATTCGTTCATGATGTCCTGCCGTCCGGGCTCGACCGCGGCGAGGTCGGGGAGGCGTTACAAACTGGGTGCAAGGAGTCACCGATGCGCCGCCCGTCCCTCAACATCCTTCCAGCGTTCCTGACCGCCAGCGTCTTGACGCTGGGCCGTGTGGCGCACGCTCAAGCGCCCGATGGTGGGACGCCCGATGCCGACGGCTCCGTTCCTGCCGACGCTCCCGCGCAAGCGCAGCTCGAGGATCTCCTCGCGCGCGTTCGCCAGCTCGAAGCCGAGCGAGACGCCCGTACCGCCGCGCCCGATGTGAACCCGGCGACGGCCGATGCGGGCACCGTGCCTCCGACCCCCGCGGCCGAAACCGCGCCGGTCCCGTTCGTTCTCCGTGGGAACGCCGAGGCGCTGTACCAGTGGAACTTCAACGACCCGTCGAACGGCATCACCAATTTCCGCGGCTTCGACAATCGTCACAACACCTTCACCCTCTCGAACGTCGCGCTCGATGCCTCACGTGACGATCAGGGACTCATCGGGCGGCTGACGCTGCAGGTCGGCCAAACGCCCTCGACGTACTACCTGAGCGAACCGAGCGCACCAGGCGCGAGCGGCGCGAACGCCAGCGACGCCGACCTCTGGAAGTACGTCCAGCAGGCCTACGCCGGATACCGCTTCGGAGTCGGTCGCGGGCTCACCGTTACGGCGGGGCTGTTCCTGTCGCCGATTGGCCCGGAGTCGATCGCGGTGCACGACAATTGGAACTGGTCGCGCTCGAATCTGTTCTTCGGGCTGCCGTTCTATCACACCGGCGTGCGGGCCTCGTACGCGCTCACCGACGCGTGGTCCGTGACGCTCGCGGGCTACAACGGGTGGAACTCCGTCGTCGACAACAACGACGAGAAGTCGGTCTCGGCCCAACTCACGTACGAGCGATCCGACATCGCCGTGTCCGCGCTTTACTTCGGCGGCATCGAGCGTCCCGAGGAGGCGCCCGAAGGTCGAGCTTGGCGCCACCTGTCCGACTCCTACGTGACCTGGCACGCGACGCCGTGGCTCTCGCTCCGCGCTCACGCGAACGTTGGTTTCGAGCCGAACGAGTTCGGCACGAGCGCGTGGGCTGCGGGCGCGCTCTACGCCCGCTTCAGAATCGTCGACAAGCTCTTCGTCGGCGTTCGCGGTGATGTCTTCTACGAGCACGTCGCCGAGGATGCCATCGGACGAGCAGCGCCGATCTTCTGGCGGGCACCGTGGGTTGGCTCGGGCACGGCGACCATCGACTACCGGCCACACGAGCGCGTGTCGTTCCAGCTTGAGTACCGCCACGACCAAGCCGGTGCCGACATGTACTTCGGAGGCAACGTCGCTGGAGACGGTGGCGCGACCCCGTTCGTCGCGAACCGCGCGTCGCAAGACACCCTCACCATCGGAGCGACCACGTGGTTCTGAACAGAGCGAACGAGGATGCCCCGTTCAGCCAACGTGCGGCGTGTCCCGATGTGGCTCGTAGCAGCGCCATTTCTGCTGTCCGCTGCTCTGGTCGCGGTCTGCATGCGCACGCGCCTCGGCTCGGCGCTTGTTGAGCCCCCGGAGTCCGAGCGGCGCGTCCTGTACGAGAGAACGCGCCATGCCCTCGGTTCCTCCCGCATTCGGGCGCGCGGGCCCGAGGTGACCTAGCGCTGCCGGCAGCAGGCCGACGTCATCAAGCGTCCGGTAGACGATCTGGTTCGCGTGCGGCGGCGGCACGAGCGCCGCGAGCTTCTCGACCCGCTCGGCGGGGGAGAGCTCCAGCGTCGCTGTCCCGTCCGACCACGCGCGCTTCATGCCCACCCCCACGGTGCCGTCCTCGCGCCGCTCCAGCCGACCCTTCGCGAGCGGCGGGCGCAGGATGTTGACCGGTGGCCGAAGGCCAAGCTGACGCCAATGCTGAGCTGAAGCGCTCGCGCCGCCGTGGGGGTGTGCTATTGCACCGCACCTCTCGGAGTCTCCATGCGCCTGCGCTCTCCCGCCCCCGTGCTGTCCTCGCTCCTCGCGATGCTGTGCCTCTCCGGCTGCGACGCGTCCGACGACAAGGTCATGGACGACACGGGCAGCGATACCGGCACCGGCACCGACACCGGCACCGGCACCGATACCGGCACCGATACCGGCACCGATACCAATGTCGGAACGGACGCCGACGGCGACGGCTATGCGACGGACACCGACTGCAACGATGGTGACGCGACGATCTCGCCCGGCGCCGTCGAAACCTGCGACGGCATGGACAACAACTGCGATGGCGCCATCGACGAGGGCGTCACGTCCACCTGGTACGCCGACACGGACGGCGACGGTTTCGGCGACGAGACCGTCACGGAAACGGCATGCACGGCCTCGTCCGGCTACGTCGCGGACGCCACGGACTGCGACGACACCGCCCCCCCCAGCCCGACGCGCTGGGGTTCTGCGCCGCCGCATACACGACGGTCTACGGCAGCGAGATGGTGGTGATCGACCCCGGGACGTACACGATGGGGGGCGGCGCGGCCGATGTTTACGGCTCCCTATCCGATTCCGACGTGACGCTGACCCACTCGTTCTGGATGGGGAAGAGCGAGGTAACGCAGGCAGAGTGGGCGGCGTGGACGACCGCGAGCGACACCGCCCCCTCGTACTTCACCGGCGACGACCTCCCCGTCGAGCAGGTGTCCTGGCTGGATGCCGCGCGCTACGCGAACGCGCTCTCCACCGCCGAGGGCTTGACCCCCTGCTACGAGTCGGACGGCTCTGCCTTCGCCGCCGCGTACCCCGATCCCTACACCTGCCCGGGGTACCGCCTGCCGACGGAAGCGGAGTGGGAGTACGCGGCGCGGGCGGGCGAGGCGTACATCTATGCGGGCTCCAACACGGCGTCGGCCGTCGCGTGGACGTACGAGACCTCGTCCTCCACCACCCACGACGCCTGCACGCTCGCCGAGAACGCCTGGGGCCTGTGCGACATGAGCGGAAACGTGTTCGAGTGGACGAACGACTGGTATGAGCCCTACTACTCCTCCGGAACGTCTGCCGACCCGGCAGGCCCGTCGTCAGGCTCCGGCCGGGTGTTTCGCGGCGGCGCCTGGAGCGACGAGGCGGCGGGCGCCACCGTCGCCAACCGCTACGGCTTGTCCCCGGGCTTCAGCCGCAACAGCGTCGGCTTCCGCCTCTCCAGGTCGTCCCTTACCCCCTGATCCCTTCGTCCCTTGTCCTCGTCCGGCCCCGACCGGCGGCCGCGAGCGGGTGCGGTGGGTCGGCCACGACGCTCGCGCCGCTGCCTGCCAAGCGAGCGATCCGATAGGCGTCGGCCCGGCGGTGAAGCTACCGGTCTTCACGCTCCGTCTCGACCTGACGCGCGTCGTCTTCGATGACGCGGCGCTCGTGGTGTTTCCGGGAGTTCCACCACGAGATCGTCAATGCGGTGCGGGTGTTCCCCGACCGGGGGTGCGGCCGGTGGCGGAGGGGCCGAGGGCGGCGCAGTCACGGGCGCGGACGTTCACGCGGTTCAC
>JBJONI010000067.1:0-5413 GCA_046051915.1 Pseudomonadota bacterium | reverse complement strand
GCCCGGCAACTCGCCGCGAAGCTCTCAGCGAATTCGGCAAAGGGGCAGCGACTTCGTTGGCGCTCGGGGCCGGAGTCGCCTATGGGATCGGGTTTGCGTTCGGCATTTCAAATCCTGTAGGATGGTTGGTCCTTGGCGGTCTTGCACTTGGGGGTGGGTACGCCCTCTGGCGCAGTAGACAAGAACTCGTTCGTGGTTTGGTCCGACTACAAACCGGGCAAGGAACCCCCAGTGATTACAATGGGCTTGGCACCGCAGTCGGTTCGGTGGCATCCGGTAGCTTTTTCGGACGACTCGTACCTGCCGGCTTCGCTCACGGTGCAGGCTTGCGACCAGGGGTGATGACGGCGGTGAGTCGATGGGGCGCGCCTGGACTTCGGCCCGGAGCGTGGGTGATGGAAGGAGAACGAACCGTTCCAAATTACGTACTGTCGTTCAAATGGGAACGCAGCCCGTGGAACGAGAGTGCGACGTTTTCAACTGGAGAGACTTTCTTGGTGCCGAGGTCGACGCTAGCTTGGCCTCGTGGTTGGGGGAGAGACGGCTGGATTAAAGGCCTTTTCAACCAACGTCTTTACTCACCCCCTGGCTCCCCGCCCGTGCCACCTCCGATGGCGGGGCCATGACGAACGAGAATACACTGTCTAATCTGGTGCTTGCGTTCCCCTTCTTGCTGATGTCATTTTTCTTCATATCGTTCAACATTGTGATTTACATCGATCGTCGCAGAGGCGTTTCAGCCTCGTCCCTGTTTCCGTTCGTGGGTGGCGTGTCTGGATGTGTCGGGCTTCTCTGTGTCGGCGTCCAGCCGTGGACGGCCTTGTTTTGGATTCCAATATTCTTGGATCCAGGGTGTGGGCCTGCCGTACTGAGTTTCGTCTGGGGGTACATCCGGAGCGGATCGTGCCGCAAAGATCGGGTCAATAATGATGACGCCTCTTCAGATTTCAAATAGCTCTGGTCCGATTGTTCCAGGTTCACCCCTTGGCATGGTCTTGTTGGGCGCTCTGTCGGCCGCATAGACGCCCGTCAACCTGAACAACAGGTGGTCCCCAAATACTCCTCGATTTCCACGACGTATCCAACCTTCATCACGGACTCCTGCGGCGAGGGACCCGCCGGCCGCCGACTCTACCCGATCGTGGCCACCGCCGGATCTCCTGGTGCGCTCTGGTCCCACGAGCCGCCGGGTGAAGCCATCGCGCGCGTGCGCCGCGTGAAGTCCCGTGTCATCGAGATCGACGTCACAGGGTGCGCCTGCCCTTCAGCGTCGCGGGCACGAGGCCCCCGTCGCCTCCGGACGCGGCGCGCACAGACGGGGTCAAGGCGCACCCTGCGGCCTCGACCCTGAGAGCCCGTCGACGACAAGATCGACCAGTCGTCGGACGAAGTCGGCCGTCAAGGCCCCGTGCTCCACGAACAGTTGGTGCGACATGGCGCCTGCGATGACGGTCATCGCCATGCGCGTATCGGCGTCGGCGACGAGCTCGCCGCGGGCGATCGCGCGCGCGAACAGCGCCTGAGGCCCGTGCGTGCGCGCTCGCATCAGGCGGGCCACGAGCGCGTGGATGTCAGGGTCGTCGCCCGCCGAGAGGAGCGTCTTGGTCACTCCGATTCCGATCGGCGAGCTGACCCACGCGGCGGCGGCGAGGGCGAACGCGCGCATGTCGGAGCGCAGCGAACCCGTGTCGGGGAGCGGTGCATCGTGGCCCATCGCGCGCCCGAGTGCGGCGGCCACGAGCGCTTCCTTCGTAGCCCAGCGCCGATACACGCTGGTCTTGTTCACGCGGGCGAGCTCGGCGACCTCAGGGATGCTTACCCGGTGAAAGCCGACGCGTGCGAGCTCCTCAAGCGTCCGGTCGAGCACGCGTTCGACAACGGGCGCGCCCCTCGGCTGCCGAGGCCGCAGGTTGGCGTTCCCGCGCGTCGTCATCGCGCCTCCACCCGCGCATCGCGGGGGCCGTCCCCGCGGCCGCGTTCGACGAACACCTGCTCGTAGTCGGCGATCTCGGTGCCGAAGAGGCGGTCCCAGAGCCGCGTGTGCAAGCCAAAATTCCCTCGCGAACGCGTGTGGTGGAGGCTGTGAAACGTCGCGGTGTTTGTCCAGCGGAGGCCCGGCACGCGCAAGATCCAAGCGGGAAGGAACTCGTAGCCGAGGTGCGCCATCACGTTGTTCGCCAGACCGATCCCCTGAAGCGCTCCGAGCGCCGTCATCGGAATCGGGAGCCACAGGGCCGCAGGCACAATCCATGCGCCGAGGAGTACGGCTTCGAGGAAGTGGAACGAGTACGACGTAAACGGGTTCACGTCGACGCTCCTGTGATGCACGACGTGCACGTACCGGAAGAGCTTGGGGTGATGCAGGAGCCGGTGCCAGCCGTAGAACCAGAGGTCGTTGAAGAGGACGCCGCCGGCCACCCAGGCGCCGATGACCCATGGCGATGCGGGGGCGTCGCTCAAGCTCGCCGATCCGCGAGCATGCAGCACCATCACCACACCGGCGCTCGCCGTACCCGCGACAAGCGTCGCGAAGGTCTGGCCGATCTCGCGGCGAATCTGCCTTGCGTCCACGCGCCGTGGACCTGGGATCCGCGCCCATTGGAAGCGCTCTCGCCCCCAGCGCCAGACCACGAAGAACACCGCACCGACCAGCGTAAAGTACCCAAAGGCCTGTCCGACGAAGTTCTGGGCGACGATGGCTGCGGTGGGCGACAGGTTCGGCATGGCACGGGTCTCCGTCGTGAATGCGATCGGCTACCCGCGCCCAGGTCCCATTGCAACTGTGAGTTGCAATCGAGGGCCGCGTCCCTTCGATGGCGTCTCCGCGCCTGAGCTCGCTCTCGCCGCCCACGCCACCTCCGTCCCGCGCCAGAGCCGCGGGGTCTCGCGCGAGAGATCCGGCCGTTGCCTTCGTCGGCCCTGTGCATCACGAGCCACTCGTACCGTGTCCGGGGTTTTGGAACCATTCGGACGTCCTCGGCTGTCGTCTGCGCGGGTCGGTCTTGCCTGCGGCCGCACCGCGCCGTATGTTTTCTACGGTAGATTGCTACGCGAGGCCGCCATGAACACCCCCGCCCAGCCCGAGCTCGACCCCGGCCGCGCCTACCGGACGCGCGATCTGCGGCCGTGGAGCGCGAATCCCACCCGGCTCGCGCGGCGGCTGGTCGACGAGGGAAAGCTCCGCGAGGCCGCCCACGGGCTCTACTACGTGCCGGTCCCCTCGCGCTTCGGCCCCGCGCCCGCGTCCGACGACGCGCTTCTGCGTGCGTTCCTCGGCGGTGGACGCTTCCTCGTGACCGGCCCGCCCTACTGGAACGCCCTCGGCCTGGGCTCCACGGCGATGTTCGCGGTCACACTGGTCTACAACACACGGCGAAGCGGCGAGTTCCAGCTCGGCGGCCGTCGCTTCCTGCTGCGGCGTGTGTACTTCCCCGAGATGCCGACCGCCGAGTGGTTCCTCGTCGACCTGCTCCAGCACCACGACATGGCCGGCGTCGGGCTCAGCGTGTTGCGCGAGGGCCTGGTCGCAACGCTGCGGATCGGCCGCTGGGATCGCACGCGGTTGCGCGAGATGGCCGAGACCTACGGCACGAAGGCCACGCTGGCGCTGGTCGACGAGGTCCTCCGTGAGACCGAAGCGAGCGCCGCATGAGCTTCGTCCACGAGGAACCGAGCTTCGCGTCGTTGCTGACGCAGGTCGCCGACCAGACCCGAATCGCCCCCGCGCTGGTCGAGAAGGACTACTGGATCACGCACGCGCTCTGGGCGCTCCACGAGACCGGGCTCGACCTGTGGTTCAAGGGCGGAACCAGCCTGTCGAAGGGCTTCGGGATCATCGAGCGCTTCTCGGAGGACCTCGACTTGATGGTGGAGCCCGGTCGCGTCGCGGCGCTCCCCGACGTCCGCAGTTGGACGAGCCTGAACACGGGTCCGGTCGCGCAGCGCAAGGCGTTTTACCGCGCGCTCGCGGAGGCGTTCGTGATCCCGGCGGTCCCGGTCGACCGCGACGCGACCCGCGAGGACAACTACGGTCGCGGCGCCGACTACCTCGGCCGATATCCGGGGGTGTTCGTCGCGAACCTCCCCGGCGCCATGAGCCCGTCGGTGCGCTTCGAGGTCGGACGGGCGCGGGTGGTTCCGTTCGTCGAGCGGCCGGTGACCTCGTTCGTCCACGACCACCTCGACCGCATCGGGATGCTCGGCGACTTCACCGACAACCGCCCCCGCGCCGTGCGGTGCGTGCACCCTCTGGTGACGCTGCTCGAGAAGCTGGACGCGCTGTCGCGACGCTACGGCCGCGAGGCGATCGAGGCCGACAGCTTCGTGCGGCACTACGAGGACGCAGCGCGCATCGTGCGGGCCCTCGATCGACTCCCGCCCTCCGAGATCCCAGCGCGCACGCTCGCCGCTGACATGCTCGCGCAGAAGGACGTCGCGGCGCTGCCGAGTGCCAATGATCCGTCGTTGGTGCTCGACGATCCGACCAAGCGCGACGCCGTCGAGCAGGCGTACGCCCGTATCGCCCCGATGTTCTGGGGGCCGCGGATCCCGCTCGACGAGGCCTGCGGGACGCTGCGGGACTGGGTGGCGGGGATGGGCGGTTGAGCCGCTTCGCCACAGCCGCTTGACCGATCCACCGGGACACGAGGCAGCGGTCGGCGGGTTGACGCTCGCAGCGCGCGGGGCACCCGCCTGACAAGGTCCATCGCTGGAACCTGTACCACCGCGTCTCCTGGCGCCAGCACGCTCCTTGCATGACCACCGACCGAGGACGCTGACGATGAGCGACACCTTCGCGACCCGGGCCCCTGGCTGGGATGCTCTCCCCCTCCCCCAGCAGATCTCCTCTGGGGTCGGGGCGGCCGTACTTGCGCGCCTCCCGTTGGCGCCCGACGACACCGTCCTCGACTTCGGTGCGGGCACGGGCCTGCTCACGGCGCATGTCACGCCACGCGTCGGCCGCGTGGTCGCGCTCGACGTCTCGCCCGCGATGCTTCGTGAACTCACCGCGAAACCCGAGTTTCAGGGACGCGTCACGACGCGATGCCAGGACATCCTCCAGCAGCCCCTGAATGAGACGTTCACGCGCATCGTGAGCGCGATGGCGATGCACCACGTGCAGGACACGGCGCGCTTGATGCACGCCCTCTGGTCCCACCTCGACCCGGGAGGGCGCATCGCGCTCGCCGACCTCGATCGGGAAGCCGGCGACTTCCATCCGCCCGACGTCGAGGGCGTGTTCCATCACGGGTTTGAGCGCGACGCGCTCGCCACGACGATCGCCGCGGCCGGCTTTGTTCACCTCACGTTCGACACCGCTTGCGTGGTCTCACGCAACGGCAAGTCCTACCCCGTGTTTCTCGTGACCGCGCAGCGTCCGTAGCGCGCTCGGCGCGTGCGCGGGTGGTCGCGG
>JBJONI010000066.1:0-6373 GCA_046051915.1 Pseudomonadota bacterium | reverse complement strand
CACAACGAGCGGGGGTGACGCGACAGCTGGAGACGCTGGACGACGGCACGGTCTGCATCGTGTTCGGCGTCGCCTTCCTACGTGACCACCGGTTCTCGCGTTCAACCACGCTCGTCGCCGGAGCAACCGGTGCCACGACTGCCCTCGCAGCGCTGGCGGCCGTCTCCAGCAATCCGACCGCCCTGACCGACTTCCTCCGGAATCCAGACTGGAAGGCGCAGGTGGACGAACTGCCCGGCGACCACGCCGCAGAGTACGCGCCGCGCGTGCTCCACCTCGCGAACGAAGCCCTTCGACGTCTACCAGAAGGCACCGACCTGGACGACGAGCAGTTCGACGTGCTCGGCGCTCTCTTCACCAGCCTCCTCGCCCGGGCAGCCAAGCAGGGCGTCGCGGACAAGGTCGTCGATCTCCTCGACGTCAACGAGGCGGTTGGGATGGCGTGGGTCAGGAAGAATCCTGAGCTTGCCGAACGACTCGTCCGGTCCGAGTTCAACGAGCGCGACGTGGTCTCGCTCGCCCACAGGCGCGAGCAGTTGTCCAAGTTCAAGAGACTGCTGTCAGATCCAGAAGCCTTCGCGGCGGAGAAGGCTAGGCTAGGCGCTCCAGGTGACGAGAGCGTGTGGCAGAAGTTCTTCGAGGCAAACCCTTGGATCTTCGGAACCTCGCTCCGCATCTTCTGCATGTCGAAGTTCCACCCGGTCCGCCTCGAAGCGGTCACAACCGGGTACACCGTCGATGAGCGAGGAAAGCGGGTTGATGCGCTGATGAAGACCTCCGGCTTCATCCAGTCACTCTGCTTCATCGAGATCAAGACACACACGACGGAACTGGTGGACTCCGAGGCCTACCGCCCCGATTGCTGGGCACCGTCGAGCGAGTTGGTCGGAGGCGTGGCGCAGGTGCAGAAGACCGTCCAGAAGGCAATGGTGAAGGTGAAGTTCGAGCCGAAGGACGAGGACGGCTTCCGAATCGACCGGGCGTTCATGTTCCAGCCGAAGGCGTTCGTGATCATCGGGTCCCTCTCCCAGTTCGTGCGCGGCGACGAGGTGAGTGAGCCCATGTTCAGCTCCTTCGAGCTGTACCGACGCAACCTCGTCAACCCCGAGATCGTGACCTTCGACGAGCTGTTAGCGCGGGCGACCTCGCTCCTCGACCACGAGGCTGCCCGCGAAGTGCCCGGGCGTACCGGCTCCACCACGAGGCTGCCGGTGGGTCCGAAGAGGATGAAGCTTCCTGCCGATGGAGCTTCCCGGGGTACCGGCTCCACTAGCCCAGAGGACCTGCCGTCGGAACTGACCGTCTGGGAGCGATGACGGCGAAGCACAACCGACGCACAACTTGTGCGTCCCTGCGCGACCAAGCACAACCCTCCCCGACCCTCCGATCCCGCTACGACCTGTACTTTCGCCCGATGCCGGCCAGATCAGACTGCCGGTTCAACGTCTGACCCAGCCGCTTTCTCCACCTTCGACGACGTTCTCCCCACCGGCCGTCCCTCAAGCCGCCCACACGGCCTCACACGGTCGCGACATTCGGACGCCAATGAGGCCGACCGGAGGCGGTTCTGTCCGCACCAAGGTCGACACGTGTCGCTTCCCTCGCCGCAGCGCGCATCACGCCACGTGCGCGGGGAAGCGCGCATGGTTCAGGGCCCAAAGGAAGATGAAGCCGAACGCGCCGACGAGGTGCCAAAGCGCGTGGAGCGGCAGCAGCGTCGCGACGACGAGATCGCCGTTGGCCGTGCTCAACGCGGCCCCGAGCGCAAAAGTCCATGCTGTCCGACGCAACAGCGGGCGCGCACCGTCGGGGATCGCTTCGCGGTAGGCGACGAACAACCCGAGCACCGACAGCGCGTTCGCGATCAGCACGAGCTCGCCCACCATGTACCCACCCCATCCGCCGAACGTGAGCGTCTGCGCCACGTCGGTGGTGGCCGGCACCACCGCCATCAGCAGGATGACGGCTGCGTTGACGCCCCATGCGACCCGCGTCCATCGTGCCGCCACCGCCGGCGAGACGAAGTCGCCGAGGACGGCGGACGTCATCGCCGCCGTCACGGCGAGGTTGGACCCGTTGTCGAGGACCTTCCACCCATGGGTCTCCCCCAGCCCGTGGTAGGTCACCGTGAACACCCCAGTGACGACGATCGCGACGTACACGGCCATCCATCGCGGTGGATGCCGGCCCATCGCACCACACAACGACAGGGCCATCGCGCCCGAGAACAGGGTCGCGAACCCCGTCACCGTGTTCGCAAGCTCCCACGCCAGCAAAGGTTCCACAGCGCCTCCGCGCCGCGAGGGTACCATGCGGCGTGGACATCACGGGTTCACGCCACCCTACACCCTGCCCCCGTTCGGAGACGCCGCGTGGCACCTTGGCCGATCGTTCTGCTGCTTGGTTGCCAGGACCCGCCGCCGCGGGACCGCGAACCTGTCGCGCGCATGGTCACCGGCGGAACCCTCGCGCTGCTCGACGAGGAACATGTCCTGGCGGCGGACCCGGAGGGGGACCGTCTGCTCGTCCTCGAGCTTGGAGACGGATTGCGCCTCGCCAACGCCATCGACCTCGGCGCGGGCGCCTTCCCAGCCAGGGTGGCTGCGGGAAAGGCCGGCATCGCCTGGGTCGTGCTTCGGGGGCACGGCGCGCTCGCACGCGTCGACCTCGGCGAAGGCAGCGTCATCTCGCTGTCGACGTGCCACGATCCGCGCGGTCTGTGGGTCGAGGCCGACGGCGGACCCGTCGTCACGTGTGCAGACGGCACACTCCTCGCCCTCACGGCGGAAGGTGACGTCCGCAGCAGGATCGCCCTCCCTGACGACCTCCGCGACGTGGTGCGCATTGGCGACGAGCTGTGGATCAGCCGCTTTCGACGTGCGGAGATTCTCCGGGTTCGCGACGATCACGTCCTCGCGACGGTGTCTCTGCAACCCACCGCGGCCCTCACGTTCGAAGCCAGCGTCGCGTGGCGCATGGTCCCCGACCCCACCACGGGCGGCGTGATCGTCGCCCACCAGCGATCGCAAGCGACCCCCGTCTCGATCGATGCCGAGGCGGCCTTTGGGTCCTTGCCCTATGGTGGCCCCGGGTGTGATGCTGTTGTTCAAACCTCGCTCACACGCGTCCATCGCGACGGAAGCCTCCAAACGCTCGCGCCGATCTCGAAGCAGGTGCTTCCGGTGGACATCGCCCCGCGACGGGACGGGACGTTGGCGTTGGCCGCTGCCGGCGCCGGCGGCTTGTCCGACGTCGCGGTTGGCATCGTCTCCCCAGCCACCTGGGACCAACCGTCGGATTGTACGACGCTGCCCGGGCTTCCGTGGTCCGGCATCGCCGGAGACACCACCGACGGGGGGCGCGTCACGGCGGTGGTCGAGACGGTGCACGGCTTGGTCGTACAGACCCAGTCCCCCCTCACCTTCGCCTTGGCACCGAACGGCGGCGTGATCGAAAGGCTCGACTTCGACGAGCCCACCGACCGGGGCGTGGGCTTGTTCCACCTCGCGCCCACGGCGTCCGTGGCCTGCGCGTCGTGTCATCCCGAGGGCCTCGAAGACGGCCGGGTTTGGCAGTTTCGCAGCCAGCAGCGCACGCTGCTGCGGCGAACGCAAAGCCTAGCTGGAGGCGGCATTGACGCGACTTCGCCCTTGCATTGGGACGGCAGCCTCGCTGACCTCGAGGCCTTGCTCGCCGACACCCTCGCACGGCGGATCGGCGGACGCGTCGAAGCCGGCGACGCGGACGCGCTCCGCGAACTGCTACGCGGGGCCCTGCCGCCCCGTTCCACACCCAACCCTGCGGACGTCGTCGCGGGCAAAGCGGTGTGGGACCTCGCAGGCTGCAGCACCTGTCACGCGGGACCGTGGACGACCGACAACCTCGCCCACGACGTAGGCAGCGGTCAGGGCGCGGTCCAAACCCCGTCTCTGCGCGGCGTCGGGCTACGCGGCCCGTGGCTCAGCAACGGCTGCGCCACCACGCTCGAAGAGAGGTTCGATCCCGAATGCGGCGGCGATCGACATGGCGACGTCGCAAGCCGAGACATTCCCGCGCTCGTCGCTTGGTTGCAGTCCCTCTGATCCCCTCCACCCCAGCCCGACTTGACCGAAAAGACAACCCCACGTAAGATCGTCCCTGCGGCAGGAACCCGATGAAGCTCGCTCCCGGCTTGTACGAGACCGTGATGACCGACGCCCTCGACGCCGCGTTGGCGAACACGCCGTGGGTCGCAGGCCGAGCATCGCTCACACCCGACGAAGCAGCCGACTTGCTTTCGCGACACGTCTACGAGGCGACGCGACGCGCGCTTCGCGGCGTCTCGGGTCGCGACGCGCTCGCCGAGCAGCTCCGTGTCGCCAACCGCCTGATCGCGACGTTGGCGACGGAGCGGCCCGAGGAGGTCGCGCCCGACGACGCTGCACGCTCCGAGGTGCTGCTGTCCTTGCTCACCCAGGCCAGCGTCGCGCTCGGTCGTGGTGAGCTCCAGCGCCCTGGCATCCCGCTGCGCCACAGCGACCTGATCGTCAACGGGCCGCGAGACCGGCGTCTTGGCGCCGAGGTCGTCCGAGAGCTCGCTTCCGCCGACCGGGTCGACATGCTGATGAGCTTCGTCAAGTTCTCTGGCCTCGTCGAGCTGGAGCCGGCCCTGGCCGCCTACCGAAGCCGAACCCGCGGGCCGTTGCGCGTCCTGACCACCACCTACATGGGCGCGACCGACCTCGAAGCGCTGCTCCGCCTCCGTGACCTCGGCGCGGAACTTCGTGTGAGCTACGATGAACGCCGAACACGGCTTCACGCGAAGGCTTGGCTGTTCCACCGCGAATCCGGCTTCTCTACCGGAATGGTGGGGTCGAGCAACCTCTCGCATGCTGCCCTCCGCGACGGATGCGAGTGGAATGTCCGGCTCTCGGAGCGCGACAATCCTTCCCTTATCCATAAGTTCCAAAGCACCTTTGAGCAGTATTGGGACGATCCGATCTACGAGCCGTTCGACGCGGTTCGCTTCGCCGAGGCGACCGCCGCACGCCCCAACCGCGCCCGCGATGCCCTCGCAACCGCCGTCCACCTCCGCGCCTACCCGCACCAGCAAGCCGTCCTCGACGCCCTGAAGGCCGAGCGCGACGCGGGACACCGGCGAAACCTCGTCGTCGCCGCCACCGGCACAGGCAAGACCGTCATCGCCGCCCTCGACTACGCGCGGATGCCGGATCGCCCGACCCTGCTGTTCGTCGCGCACCGCGACGAGATCCTCGACCAGGCCCTCGCGACCTTCCGCGTCGCAGTGCGGGACGGAAACTTCGGAGAAAAGCTCACAGGCCGCGACAAGCCCGTGCGGGGAACGCACGTGTTCGCTTCGGTCGCCTCGCTGCACGCCGACCGTCTCGCGACGTTCGATCCCACCGCCTTCGATCACGTGATCCTCGACGAATTCCACCACGCGAGCGCGCCCACGTGGGAGGCCGTGATCGCACACGTCCGTCCCAGCACGCTCCTCGGCCTCACGGCCACACCCGAACGCGCCGACGGCCGCTCCATCCTGCACTGGTTCGACGGGCGCATCGCGGCCGAGTCACGCCTGTGGGACGCGTTGGACCAAGACCTGCTGGTGCCGTTCCAAGTCTTCATGGTCCACGACGGAACGGACCTCAGCCAGGTCGACTTCCGAGGCGGCCGGTACGACGTCGCCAGCCTCGAGCGCATCTACACGGCCGACGACGCCCGCGCGCTCCATGTGCTGCGCGCCCTCGCCGCTCGCGTACGCGACCCCTCCCAGATGCGGGCCCTCGGGTTCTGCGTCTCGGTCGCCCACGCGCACTTCATGGCCGCGGTGTTCAACCGCCACGGGCTCGCCGCCGCGGTGATCGAGGGCGCGACGCCCCCAGAAGAACGTCACGCGCACATGCGCGCCTTGGCGGCCGGCAAGCTGACGACGCTGTTTACCGTCGACGTCTTCAACGAAGGCGTCGACATCCCCAGCGTCGACACCGTCCTGTTCCTTCGCCCCACCGAGAGCGCCACCCTGTTCCTGCAGCAGTTGGGTCGCGGGCTGCGCCTCGCCGACAACAAGGCTTGCCTGACCGTCCTCGACTTCGTCGGCAACGCCCACCGCGATTTTCGCTTCGACCTCCGGCTCCGCGCGCTGCTCGGCGGCGGCACCCGCGCCGAGCTCGCCGACGCCGTGGACGCCGGGTTCCCGTCGCTCCCCGCCGGCTGCAGCATCCAACTCGACGCCGTCGCCCAACGCACCGTCCTCGAGAACCTCCGGCGGTCGCTCCAACGCTGGCAGGACCTCGCGCGCGACCTCACCGACGACATGCGGTTGCCTGACTTCCTCCGTCGCGCGCAGCGCAGACTCGATGAGGTCTACACG
>JBJONI010000065.1:0-3156 GCA_046051915.1 Pseudomonadota bacterium | reverse complement strand
TCCCGCGGCGGATGCGCTGCTCGCTGCGTACGGGCCTCAGGTGGTCCTGCCTGCGCTCACCGCGGCGACGCCTGCGTTCGAGGCGCTGGCCGACGCCGCCACCGCTTGGTCTGCCTCGCCGACGGACGACAGCGCACGCGTCGCCGTCGCGACCGCTTGGCAGGACGCGTTTCTCGCTTGGCAACACATGGAGCTGTTGCAGGTCGGGCCCGCGGGCTCCTCGCTCAGCGTCGCCGGCGGCGCCGACCTGCGCGATCGCGTCTACAGTTGGCCCACGGTGGACCGTTGCGGCGTCGATCGTCAGACGGTGCTCGGCGGTTGGGAGTCCGCCGGCTTTGTCGACGGCTTGTTGGTCGACCGCGTCGGCCTCGCTGCGATCGAATCGTTGGCGTTGTCGCCTGCCGGGGTGCACGCGTGCGCCTTCTCCGTCGACATCGCGCGGGACGGCACCTGGGACGCACTTGGCGTCGACGCCGTGCAGACGCGGCGCGCGGCGTACGCGGCAGCCTTGGCGGTGTCGGCGCGGGACGTCCTCGGCGAGCTCGTGCAGGCTTGGTCCCCCGCAGGCGGCGACTTCTCCGGTGTGCTCGCGACGCCGGGTCCCGACAACGTGGTGTACGACGATCGCGCCGAGGCGCTCGACGCCGTCTTTCGCGGGATGTTCTACGTCGAAACGTCGGTCAAGGAGCTCAAGGTCGGTCGACCCTCGGGGCGGCTCGCGTGTCCGGCCGAGTCCTGCGCTGGCGACGCTGAGGCCCAGCTCGCCGACGCCTCGCTCCCGGCGATCCGTGCCAACCTCGTGGCGTTCGAGGCCGCCTACCTCGGCGGGGACGGCCCGGGCTTCGACGACCTGCTCGTGGACCGGGGCTTCGCCGACGTCGACGACGCGATGCGCCTCGCGGTCGCCGGCGCGCGCGCCGCAGCGGATTCGGCGTCGGTCCCGATGGAAGACGCGGCTGGTGACCCCGGCGCGTCCGCGCTCTACGACGCGCTCAAGGGGATGACCGACCTGCTCAAGGGAGACGTCGCCACGGTGCTCACCCTGTCGGTCCCGTCGGAAGCGGCGGGAGACAACGATTGATGGCCAAGGGATGACGCCGCTCGTCGATGCGCTGGCGCGCCCGTGGGTCGATCCGGCGAGCCGCACGTGGTGGGTGGCGATCGTCACCAACGTGGTGCTCGCGGTCGCTGTGGGCGTCCGGCGCGGTGAGGTCGGGCGGGCCGCGCGCGAAGCCCTAGGTTGGGGCCATTGGTCGCATCCGTCCTCGCGGACCGACGTGGTGCTGTACGCGCTGCGCCGTCTCGGGTCGCTCGCGGCGGTGGGCGCGGGTGGTTTGGGGGCGACCTACGTCGCTGTTCGCCTCACGATGGCGCTCGACCGGGCGTTCGGCGTGCCGTCTTGGACGTCGCCCCATCGGGCCGCGGTCGTTGTGGTCGCGAGCCTCGCTGCGTTCGTCGCGTCGGATGCCAGCCGATTCGCCGTCCATTGGGCGTTGCACCGGATCCCTCTGCTGTGGTCCTTCCATCAGGTGCACCACAGCGCGGAGGTGATGACGCCGATGACGTTTCACCGCATTCATCCTGTGGAGGCCGCGCTGTACGGGATCCGCGGGGTCCTGGTCACCGGGTGGACGTCGGGCGTGCTGTACTGGGTGATGCGCCGAAACGCGCCCGAGTGGACGGTGCTGGGCGTGGGCGGGCTCGGCTTGATCGCGAACCTCGTCTCCGGCAACCTTCGCCACAGCCACCTCGCCTGGAGGTGGGGGAGCGTCGAGCGCTGGTTCCTCAGCCCGGCGCAGCACCAGCAGCACCACGCGCGGCAGCTCGGTGGCACGGTCAACCTCGGGACGTGGCTGGCCGTTTGGGACCACCTCGTCGGGACTTGGGCCCCGAGCCCGGCCGTTGCGCCGACGTTCGGCCTGCCAGCGGGGAGCGCGAACCACGACCCGCACAGCGCGATCGACGCCTTGATCGGTCCGTTTCGCGCGGTCGTGGCTCGACTCCGGGGGGCCGTCGTTGTCGGGCTTGTCGGGCTTGTCGGCCGTCAAGCCGTCGCCGAACCCGAGCCCGAGGTCGCCGACGCCGTGCCCGCCGATGCCGGGTCGCCGCCGGTCGTCGCCGCAGTCGCCGCCGAGGACGCGACGTCCGACGACGAGGCTTGGGGCGAGATGGTCGTGGTAGGGGACGGCGACCGTGCGCGCGTCGCGGGCTCGGCGACCGTGATCGACGAGGAGGAGCTCGATCGGTACGCCTACGACGACATTCACCGCATCCTCGCGCGGGCCCCGGGCGTCTATGTGCGCGGGGAGGATGGCTACGGGCTGAGGCCCAACATCGGGATTCGGGGCGTGAGCAGCGATCGAAGCAGCAAGATCGCGCTGATGGAGGATGGCGTCCTGTTCGGTCCGGCACCGTATGCCGCGCCTGCGGCGTACTACTTTCCGATGCCTGTGCGCTTGGTCGGCGTGGAGGTCGTCAAGGGCGCAGCGGCCGTTCGTTACGGACCCAACACCGTGGGGGGCGCGATCAACCTTCGGACCCGCGACGTGCCGGACGCACCCGCCGCCGCGGCGGATCTCGCGGCCGGCATGTTCGGAACCGTTCGTGCGCACGCTTGGGGTGGGACGGGGGGCGACAGGGGCGGCGTGGTGGCCGAATTCGCCCACCTCGGCACGTCGGGGTTCAAGCACCTGCCGAACGGGGGGCCCACGGGGTTCGAGCGCCAGGATGTGATGGTGAAGGGCCGCGTCGTCCTGGATGCGGCGGGCGTGCACGCGTTGGAGCTGAAGGGCGGGTGGGGGCGTGAGCGGTCCGATGAAACCTACCTCGGGCTGACCCTACCGGACTTCGCCGCCGATCCGTACCAGCGCTACGCGGCTTCGCAGGCCGATCAGATGCGCTGGCAGCGCGGCCACGTCTCGCTCGCGTGGACGGCGTCGGGCCGCCAGGTCGAGGCGCGGACCGTCGCGTACGTACAAACCCTCCACCGGACGTGGCGGAAGATCAACCGGTTCGCCGACGGGAGCGACCTCCACGCGATCCTCCTCGCCTCGGATGCGGGACAAGCCGGCGTGTACCAGGGGATCCTCCGCGGAGAGGTCGACACGTCCAACGCCGACCAGATCTTGCAGCTCGGGACGAATGACCGGCGGTTTG
>JBJONI010000064.1:0-3022 GCA_046051915.1 Pseudomonadota bacterium | reverse complement strand
AGTCTTCTGCTCCGCGAAGTCGGGGCTGGGGATCGACGAGGTGCTCACGGCGATCGTCGAACAGATTCCGCCGCCGACGGGTCGCCGGGATCTGCCCCTTCGCGCTTTGATCGTCGACTCTTGGTTCGACTCCTACGTCGGCGTCGTCGCGCTCGTCCGCGTCGCGGAAGGCAAGGTCTCGCTGGGGGACCGCATCCAACTGATGGCGACGGGCGCGAAGTACGAGGTCACCAAGCTCGGGGTGTTCACGCCGCACACGTACAGCAAGCCGGAGCTCGTGGCGGGCGAGGTGGGCTTCGTCATCGCGAGCATCAAGTCGCTGGCGGACGCCCGCGTCGGCGACACGATCACCACGCTGGTGGGTGGCGCGACGACGCCGCTCCCCGGGTTCCGCGAGGTCAAGCCGATGGTCTTTTCGGGGATTTACCCGATCGATTCGGCCGACTACGACAGCTTGAAGGACGCCCTCGACAAGCTGAAGCTCAATGACAGCGCGATCACCGTCGAACCCGATGTTTCGGACGCTCTCGGCCTCGGGTACCGGGTCGGGTTCCTCGGGCTGCTGCACATGGAGATCGTCCAAGAGCGCCTCGAGCGCGAGTACAACCTCGACCTGATCACGACCGCTCCTTCGGTCGTTTACAAGGTCAAGACCAAGAAGGGCGAAGACATCGAGATTCGAAGCCCGAGTGACCTACCGGCACCGGGCGACATCGAGGAGCTCGCGGAGCCGATCTCGAAGGTGACGATCTACTGCCCCGAGGCCCACATCGGCGGCGTGATGAAGCTCTGCGACGAGCGGCGCGGGCACCAGCAGAAGTTCGACTACGTGGGCGGCGGTCGTGTGCAATTGGTCTACGACATCCCGTACGCTGAGGTCGTGTTCGACTTCTTCGACCGCCTCAAGAGCATCAGCCGCGGCTACGCCTCGATGGACTACGAGATCATCGACTACAAGATCGACGACCTCGTGAAGGTCGACATCCTCCTCAATGGCGAGCTCGTCGACGCGCTGAGCTTGATCTGCCATCGGGAGCAGGCGTACCACAAGGGGAATGCGCTCACGGGCAAGCTCAAGGACTTCATCCCTCGCCAGATGTTTGACGTCGCGGTGCAGGCGGCGATCGGCAGCCGCGTCATCGCGCGCAGCACCGTCAAGGCGATGCGAAAGGACGTCACCGCGAAGTGCTACGGCGGCGACATCAGCCGTAAGCGAAAGCTGCTCGATCGTCAGAAAGAGGGCAAGAAGCGCCTGAAGTCCCTGGGGTCCGTCGAGGTCCCGCAGGAGGCGTTCCTCGCCGTGCTCAAGATCGGCCAGGACTCGTGACCGCCCGCGACGAGCGCATCCGGCGTCTGCGGCGGCTTGGGCTCGCCGCTGTGGGCTTCCTGGCGGCGGCGTTGATCACGCTGATGTGGGGCCCCCTGCGTGATGACCGCGCGATGGACGAGATCGTGGTCGCGGTCGCGCTCGACTGGCGGGACTTTGGAGAAGCTCGGGCGCGAGAACGCCTTCAGTTCGCGCTCGATCAGCGTGGCGTGACCTCGCGCGTCGCCGACGAGGACTGCCAGTGGACGGTGACCCCGGACGGCGGGCGCCGGGTGGCGTGTGGTTGGATCGTTGCCCTTGGTGTGCCCGGACAAGCCCCCTTCGCTCGTGTACCGTTTGGCTCCGAGGCGCGTCTGCGCCCCGACGGACGACTGCTCCACTGAGGCCCCGATCGGCGGTGGCGATGTGCGCGGCACGACCTTGGGCGGGTCATTGCCGTGAAGGGTGTTATGCCGCGGTGTCGGGCGTCGTAGGTGCGCCGCGGAGGTTTGGATGAGCCGTCACCCGGTCACGCCGGAGGGGTACCGCAAGCTCCTCGCTGAGCTGCGCAACCAGAAGGAAGTGGTGCGTCCCCAGATCGTCCGCGACATCGAGGAGGCCCGCGCGCAGGGCGACATCAGCGAGAACTCCGAGTACGAGGACGCCAAAGAGCGGCAATCGCACTGTGAGGGCCGCATCGCTTGGCTCGACGGCGTGATCGCGGCCGCCGAGATCATCGACGTCACGCGGCTTCCCGACACCGGCCGCGTCGTGTTTGGCACCACCGTCACGCTCGAGGACCCGTCGAACGGGGAGGGGCGTTCGCTCCGCATCGTCGGCGAGTCGGAGTCCGACGTCGATCGCGGCTTGGTCTCTTACCTTTCGCCGATTGGTAAGGCGCTCATCGGGCGCTCTGTGGGCGATGAAGTGGTCGTCCCGACGCCGGCCGGGCCGAAGAAGTGGGAGATCACCGACGTGCGTTACGAGGGCCCTGCGGCCGACGCCTGACGCGAGGACCTTGGGATGACGCCGACGCGTCCTGGATCGGTATGGCTCGAGGTACGTCCGTGGGAGCGACGCTTGCGCGCGCTTCGACGGAGTTGGTGGGCGTGGCCCCGGCAAGCGGCCGAAGCCCCTGCGGCGGTCTGGGCCCGTGCGGCGCTGCTGTGGTGGCGTACGCCCCCCGCGTCGACCGTGCCGAGTGAGATCGCCTCGGCGGTGCAGGACGTCCGCGCCTCGTTGGAGGCGCTGGCGTCGGCCCAAGGGGATTGGGCGTCGGTGGGGGTGGCGCTGGACGTTCTAGACGGCGTGATGGCGGCGTTGCTGGCGGCCTCCTCGGCGGAGCCCTCCACGCGGGGCGAGCGCGTCGACGACGAGGCGTCTCCAGGCGGCCCCTCGGTGGCGGATCAGGGCGTCGATCGCCCACGAGATCCTCGAGGCGGAGAGGGCGGAGGCCTTGGTGCGCCTTCCGCCGACGCGGTCGAGGCGGGGCAGGCGAGACCTCCGGCGTCGCGTCACGTGGTGGCCACCGATCCACCCGCGGCGTCGACGGGCGGCGAGGCGGCTCCTGGCTCGTCCGCCGCGGCGTTGCCACCAGATCGTGGGGCGGCGGCGTTGCCGCCAGATCGTGGCGCGGCGCCCTCGGTGGCCCCCGACGTGACCCGGGTCGGGGACTCGGGGCGAGGAGAACGCGGCGGAGCCCCCGGCGTCGAGGGG
>JBJONI010000063.1:0-3812 GCA_046051915.1 Pseudomonadota bacterium | reverse complement strand
CCGCTACCCTAACCGGCCTGGTCTGCGCCAGCCGAGCGGGGCGCGATGACCCCGATCCCACCCTCCGCGTCCCCGCCCGCGTGGCGCGCTCTGGCATGGACCGTCGCCGTCCCGTTGCAACTAACGGCTTTCGCCGCCTGCGTCGGGCTCGCTGCGGCCCGCCATGCCGCGCCGGGCGTCAACGCGCTCGCCGCGACCACGCTGGTGCTGCTGCCGGGCGCCCTCGCCGGCGCGATGGCGCGGCGCGACCGTAAAGAGGCGATCCCGTTGGTGCATGCCGTGTGGGCGACCGTGGTCCTCGCCTTGCTGCCCGTCTACGCCCCCGGCGAGCGGACGACGGCGGTGCGCACCGGCCTCGCGATGTTGCTCGGCCCATGGGGAGAGTCGGGCGGATTGGGAGAGCTCGCGGCCTGGCTCCCGGAGGAGCCCGATGTCTCCACGCCGCCGCTGCCCGTCGCCGCCCCCGTGTCGGATGCACCGCCGCCTCCGGGCACCGGTCCCCTCGCCGACCACGAGATCGCGCTCCCCTACGAAGGCGAAGGTCGGCGGCTGTCGGTCCCGGTGGTGTTTGAGCACGGAGGCGCCGCCCGCGAGACGCAGATGATGCTCGACACCGGCGCCACCTACACCACCTTGAACACAGCGACCCTCGCGGCGCTCGGTCGTACCGTCCCCGCCGACGCGCCGGTCCTCACCCTGTCAACCGCCAATGGAGAACGGCAAGCCGCGGTCGTGCGGATCGATGACGTCTGGCTCGGTGACCTGCGGTTGCGCAACGTCGCCGTCACCGTCTGCGAGGACTGCGCACAGGGCGAGGTCGCTGGGCTGCTCGGCCTCAACGTGGCCGGCGGCTTCAACCTGACCATCGATGCCGATCACCGGGAGGTGGTGTTCGCCGCCCGTGGGGCCCATGACCGCAGGCTCGACATCCGACCGTTTGCCAAGCTGAGAGGCGGATTTCGACGGTTCCCGGGCGGCTCGGTCGAAGCGAGTCTGACGGTGGAGAACGCCGCCGAACGGGCGGTCGGACCCGGGAGCGTCGAGGTCGCGTGCGGAGGCGTCCGGTGGTCGGTTCCGTTCGTCGGTGTCGGCGCAGGGCAGGTGACCGAGGTCCGCCAACAACTTCCACCGCACCCCGGATGCGAGATGTACGAGCTGTCGCTCGGGCCTGTGTGGTGGGCCGAAGCGCCCGATGCTCCCTGACCCGGTCGCTGCGTGCTAGATCAACGCCATGACGCTCGTGTCCGCGCCCACCTCCGCCCGCCTTGAGCTGCTGCTGCGGCCGAGAGTGCCTTTGCCCACGGCGCTCTCGTGGCGCGACGACGGTGTGCTGTTGGTGGCAAGCGCGAACGGGACCTTGGTGGCGGTCGACCCACAGGCGGGCACACGCGTGGTCCTGACCCTCGATGCACCGGTCCTCGGGATGGTCCGCGCAGGTCCCCACCTCGTCGTCGCCGACGCCGCAGGCACCGTGACGTGGTTGAACAGCGCCTTGCAACCCATCGCCCACGGGGTGCACGAGATCGGCGACGCGGTCGCGATGCTCCCCGACGGCGACGCCGTCCTGTTTTCAGGCGATGGACCCACCGGCCGCCGCGTCGAGGTCCACCTCTCGGACGGCACCCGAAAGCGCTACGGCCTCCCGCCGGGTGCGCTCGGGTTCCACGGCGCGACGGGCCTGGAGGCGCTTTGGGCGTCTGACCGCGGCGTCGAGCGCGCCCCCCTGCAACGCGGCGGGACGTTCTACGGCAGCATGCCCGACGACACGACGCTCCTCGTCGGCGGTGGCCATGTGTTCCGCGTCCACCGCGAGCGCGTCGACCGGATCGCACCTGACGGTGGGACCGCCGCGACGTGGGGGATCCACGGGGTGATCGCGGCCCACGGCAACGCCGAACAGGTGGCGTTCGGCACCGTGGACGGCGGCGTGACCGTCTGCCCTGCGGCTCCCGGAGCAGGCACGCATCGCCCAACCACGGCCCACGTGTGCAGTGAGCCCGTCGCAGCGGTCGCGGTCGACCCCACCGGACGATGGGTCGCCGCCGCCTCGGGGCGCGTCACCCTATGGTCGATCCGCCACCGCTGACGCGAACGCCTCAGGGAAGGAACCGGTCGAGGTCGAACCACGAGGTCTGGTAGGCGACACCGACCGCCAGCGCGACCACGACGCCCAGCGGCTGGTAGGTCGGCTCCGGACGCTCTCCGAGGTCGCGACCTTGGGCCTTGGCGAGCGACCACCGGGTGGCCGCTCGGAAATTGCCCCACTTGCCCTGCGCGGTCAGGACGAACAACGCGAACGGGATGTGGAGCAACAGGCGCCAAACGGTGGCTTCCAACATGGTGGACACGCCGAGGAAGGCGCCGACCGCCATGAACAGCTTGGCGTCCCCAGCGGCGTCGATGCCGAGTTGCCAGAGCGCAAAGTGGACAAGGAACGCGACCCCGAGACCTGCAGCGGCGAAGCCGACGCCGTCGCCCACCGTCGCGTGCAACCCGAGCCCAACGGCCATCAGACCGAAGGTCAGCATGTTCGGGATGCGGCGGGTTTGAACGTCGATCGCCGCGCCGACAAGCACCCCAAGCCACAACGGCCACAGCCACGCGCTGTCCACTTCGCCTCCTGCCACAACCAACGGTCGCCGCACTATCGCATGAACACGCGCCCGTCGGGGGTTAGCCGTCACAGAACAGCCCGGAGGCGCCTGCATGGCCCCGACGCCCACCCTTGGACGGTACCGAATCGTCGACCGCATCGCGGCCGACGCGTTCGTGGAGACGTACCGAGGCAGGTTGGACGGGATCGCGGGTTTCCACCGAATGTTCACGATCCAACGCCTCCACCCCGGCGTCGCAAAGCTCCCCGGCTTGCTGACCGCCCTCGAGGAGGACGTCCGCCGCGCTGCGCTCCTCACGCACGGCAACCTCACCCAGGTCCTCGACCTCGGGCGCGACCGGGGCACGGTCCATGTCGTGGCCGAAGACGTCGACGGCACGGATCTGAGCGTCCTGTTGGCGCGCCTGCGGGATCGGCGGGAGCGCCTCCCGCTCTCCCTCGCCGTCCACATCGCGATCGAGGTCCTCTCCGGACTGGTCTACGCGCACGGTCGCACCGAAGGGGACGAGTTGCAGCTCGGACCGCGCTCTGGCGTCCTGCACGGCGACGTCCACAGCAGCCACGTCAAGATCGGACGCCGCGGTGAGGTCAAACTCGGCGGCTTCGGCCTCGGACGCGCGCGACGCGCAGCGACGGCAGCCGGTCGCGGACCGGTGCTTCGGCTGGCCGAGGCGACGGCGCCCGAGCGGCTCGGCGGCGCCCCCACGACGGCGCGCACCGACGTGTTCCTGGTGGGGGTCGTGCTCTACGAAGCGATCACCGGCGACCACCCCTTCCGTCGGAGTGGACGGCTCGAAGGGCAACAGGCCGAGAGCGTCCGCGCTGCGTTGTCCGACGGGCACGTGCCCTCGTTGCGCGCGCGCCGGGCCGACGCGCCTGACGCGCTCGCCGCGCTCGTCCACGAGACGTTGTCGCAGGACCCCGCGGCGCGTCCTGCATCCGCGGCGGTCCTCCGTGATCGCCTCGCCGCGCTCGTTGAAGCCGGTACGGTCGAGCGCGCAGGCACCTCGGAGCTCGGCGCCTACGTCCAGCCGCGCTTGGGAGATGCCACCTCAGCCACCGAGCCCGCGCAACTCCTCGCTTGGCTGGATGCGGTCGCGGACGACACCGGCGGGCCCCCGGAGCCGACCCAGCCCGCCCCGTTCGACGACGACGACGACGACGACGCGACGCCTCCGACGCCGATCGCGCCACCGTT
>JBJONI010000062.1:0-4803 GCA_046051915.1 Pseudomonadota bacterium | reverse complement strand
CGATCGTGGGACTCCTGCTCGCCGCACCGAGCTTCGACGTGGCCTGCGGCCAGTTGCCGGTCCCGCGCCTGAGCGGGCCGCTCGATGCTTGGACCCCCTCGTTCGCCGATCGGCGCGCAGGCGCGCTGGCCGCGCTGCGGGGGCGCGTGCTCGCCGGCGAGGCCGAGGCGATCGTCGCGGCAGCGGTCCGGCGGTTCGCCGGCGCTCGGCTCACCGGGGTTCGGTGGCGGCTCCTGCCGGAGGCGCGCTGGTCGCAGGTCGTCGGCGCGTTGCCGCCCGCTGCGTTGTGGCGCATGGTCGAAGGGTTCCTTTCCGAAGGCCGCACCTTCGCCGTGGGCCTCCCGGACTTGGTGGTGTTGCCCGGTCCGGCGGTCCGCATGGCGGACGCGTTTCCTGCGACGGTGCCCGAAGGGTTGGTGCTCGCCGAGGTCAAGGGTCCCACCGACGGGCTCCGCGATGCCCAGCGCGTGCGGCACGATCACCTGCTCGAGATGGGACTCGCCGTCGAGGTGTGGTACGTCCGGGCCACAGGGTCGCGCTTGGTGCCAACGGGGGGTCGAACATGAAGGTCGTGCTGATCTCGAGCGAGATCGCCCCGCTCTCCAAGACGGGGGGCATGGGGGATGTCGTCGGCGCGCTGGCGGTGAGCCTCGCCGAGGCCGGGCACCAGGTCCTCACGGTGAGCCCCAAGTACGGCACGGTGGATACGTCAGGGTTCGAGCGCACCGAGCAGGCGCTGCGTGTCGACCTCGGCGGACGGACGCACACGCCTCGGGTGTGGGTCCGCCACGGCGTCCGGCGGACGGATGTGCTGATCGAAAGCCACCTGTATGACCGCCACGGCATCTACGGCGACGCGCACGGCGCCTTTGGGGACAACCACCTGCGCTTCGCGCTGTTGTCGCGGGCGGGCATCGAAGCCGCGAGGTGGGTGCCGGCGCCCGAGGAACCCCTGGGCCAAGACGTCGTGTTTCACGTGCACGACTGGCACACCGCGCTGGTGCCCGTCTACCTCAACGCGCTCTACCGGCCGCTCGGGTTGTTCTCGCGCGCGGCGACCGTGCTCACCCTGCACAACGTCGCCCACCAAGGCGCTTTTTCCGCCGAGCGGTTCGCCGACCTCGAGCTGCCGCCGAGGTGGAATGGCGGCTGGTGCCTCGAATGGCACGGTGGCATCAACCTCCTCAAGGGCGGCATCCTGCAGGCGGAGGCCCTGACCACGGTGTCGCCGAGCTACGCCCGTGAGCTGCTCCTCGACGGCGCCGCGATGGGGTTGGAGGCCTCGCTGCGTCATCGGGCGCGAGAGCTGGTCGGGATCGTCAACGGGATCGACGACGCGGTGTGGGACCCACGCCGGGATCCCTTCCTCGACGCCGCGTTCTCCGCCGACGATCTTTCGGGCAAGGCAAGCTGTAAGGCCGCCTTACAGCGCGAGTTTGGGCTGCCGGTTGACGCGTCGGTCCCGTTGCTCGCCAGCGTCGGTCGGCTCGATCCGCAAAAGGGCGTCAGCTTGCTCCTCGACTCGATCCCTTGGGTCGTTGAGGCGCATGGCGCCCAGGTCGTGTTGGTGGGGTCTGCGGGTGCCGCGCATCGTGCGTACGAGCACCAACTGCGTCTCTTGGAAGCGCGCTATCCGAGGCACGTCCGGGCGTTCATCGGCTTCTCCGAGCGGATGGCGCACCGTGTCGAAGCGGGGGCCGACGCCTTCTTGATGCCGAGCCTGTTCGAGCCTTGCGGCCTCAACCAGCTGTACAGCCTGCGCTACGGCACGCCGCCGATCGTGCACCGCGTCGGTGGACTCAAGGACACGGTGACGACCTACGATCCTGCGCACGACGCCGGCAACGGTTGGACGTTTGACCACCCGGTCGGTGAGTCGTTCCGCGAGGCCATCCACTGGGCGCTCGTCACCTGGAAGCAGCATCCCGACGTGTTTCGTCGGTTGCGCCTGCGGGGCATGCGGGAAGACCACGCGTGGCGCCGGGTCCTCCCGGCCTACGAGCATGTCTACCGTTTTGCGCTCTCGAAGATGGCTGCAGCGGAGATCCCGCCGTCGGAACCTGCCGCTGCACCGAGCTTGGCGAAACCGCGCCGGCGCCGCTCAGGCTGACGCGAGCGCGAGGGTCCCGCGGACTTGGAGGTCCTCCGGGGTCTCCGCGACCACCGTCCACAAACCGGTCTCGGCGCGCAGGGCCTCCTCCAGCCCTGCGAGGTGGGCCCCATCGCCGACGAGTAGCACGCCGGTCTGGACGGCGCGCGCTGCCACGTCGGCCGGGGTGTGCTGAATCAGGCCACGGATCGCCGCCCCCAGCGCCGCCGTCGGCTCGGCGAGCGCGCCGCGCAGCGCTTCGCGGGAGGTCATCTCGCCCCTGGGCAGTCCGGTGCGACCGCAGCGCCCCGCCACCCACGCCGACCCAGGCTGGTGGAGGCTGTGTTTGAGGCGCTGTGCTGCCCCCATGCCGACGTCCAGCCCCTCGTTGGCGGCGAGGTGGCGTACGATCGTCGCTGTAAGCGTGTCTCCGGCGAGGTCCAGCGTGGTGCCACCGACGCGGTGGCCGGCGTCGAACATGTGAATGGACGTCGTCGCCGCGCCGAGGTCAACCACGAGCGGGGCCTCGACGTCGGGGGTCAAGTGCAGGCCTGCCGCGAGGGCGTCGCCCCGCGAAACGATGCGAATCGCTTGCACGTCGAGGCTGGCAGCCCGCCGCTCCCAGCGGGCCTTCGCGCCGTCGTCGAGGGGGTCAGGGAGGGCGATCGCGACCCGCGCGGCGGCTGCGGCTCGGCCGCCGAGCGCGGTCCGCAGCATCGCGCGGACGAGCCGGTTGGCGAGCTTGGGGTCCTGCCGACGCCCCGCCCGGAACGGGCGAACCACGCGCACACCGGCGGGTTCGCGGCCCGCGAGGGCGAGGGCCTCCTGACCGATCGCGAGGATCTCGTCGTGGTGCTGCGTGGCGACCGCCACCGCGTTCGGGCATGTCCAAACGGTGTCACCGCCCGCCTCCAGCACGCGCAACGTCGCGGTGCCGAGGTCGAGCGCGACATCGGATCTTCCGAACCACGCGCGGATTCGACGCCACATGCGGCCGAGCCCTCCACCCGGTCGGCGGTATCGCTCGCGCGGTGTCGCGGCCACCGGCGTAGAGCCGACCTTCGCCGCCGCTTGCGATCGCCCTTGCGCGGGCTTAGACGCCTGACGCTCGGGAGGGCACCATGGGGTTGTTGGAGTCGATGCGGTCCGGGTCGGACTCGACCTTCATGCAGGTCGTGCTCGCGCTCGTCGTCGTCAGCTTCATCGGCTGGGGTTCGGGCGGGAACAACGGCTCCGACGACAGCGTCGCGAAGGTGAACGGTGCCCCGATCTCCCCGTTCGAGTACAGCAATGCGGTGCGTGGTGCCGAGCGTGCCGCCGAGGCGCAGGGGCGGTCGCTGACCGAGGCGGAACGCGAGACCCTCAAAGCCGACGTGCTGCAGCAGTTGATCGAGCGGGAGGCGATGCTGCAGGAAGCGCGTCGTCTCGGGATCGAGATCAGCGACGCGGAGGTCGCGAGTCGCATCCTGGAGCTGCCGCAGCTCCTCGATAAGGACGGCAAGTTCGATCGGAAGGCGTACGAGAACCTGTTGCGCGCGATGGGGCTCACCCAGGACGCGTTCGAGGCCCGCGAGCGCGACGCGCTGCTCCTCGAAAAGCTTCAGGAGATCCTGAGCGTCGGGGTCGGTGTCTCGGATGGCGCTGTCGAGGCGGCGTGGGTCGAGGAGAACACCAAGGTGGAGCTCGACGTGGTCCGCGTTCGTCCGACGGCGTTCTACGACCGGGTCGATACGTCCGACGCGGCGATCGATGCTTGGCTCGCGGGACATGAAGGGGACGTGAAGGCCCGCTACGAGCGTGACCTCGCCACCCGATACGACCAACCCGAGAAGGTCGAACTGCGCGTCCTGCAGTTGGATGCCAAAGACGAGTCGGTCAGCGTCGCCGATCTCCAGAAGCAGTTGGCGGCGGTCCGCGCAGAGATCGAGGCCGGCGCCGATTTCGCGGAGAAGGTTCAGGCGCTCTCCACGGGTCCCGCCAAGGACCTCGGTGGGAAGTTGCCTGCAACGGAGCCGTCCAAGCTCGACGCGGCGGTCCAGGCGGCGATCGCCAATTTGCAGGCCGACCAGATGACGGACGTGATCGTGGGACAGCGGGACGTCAAGCTGTTCCAGCTGGTCGGCCGCACCGCGCGCAAGGTGGTCACGCTCGACGAGGCGCGTCGCGAGATCGCCAAGCAGTTGATGCAGGAAGCCGAGGCGCCCAAGCTCGCGTTGACGTTTGCCGAGACGACGCTGCGCGACGCATGGGCGTCCGCCGGTGAAGTGCCGCAAGCGGAGCTCGACGCGGTGGGGCTGAAGGTGACGCCGACGGGTGCGATCTCGATGTCGGAGGCGGCCAGCAGCCCGATCGCCCCGCCCGCGCGCCTTCTCGAGCTCTCCCGGACCGCCGCGCCGGGGACGGTGTTGCCGGAAGTGGTGGAAGACCGTGGTCAGTACGTCGTGGCGCGCCTCGCGCAACGCGTCGACGCCGACCGCGCCGCGTACGCGGAGCAGGCTTCGCTGTACCGAGAGATCGCGCTCGCGCGGGCCCGCAAGGCATTCGTGGAGGCGTGGGTGGCCGAGGTCGTCGCGCGCGCCGACGTCGAGCGGCGCGCGTCGCCCTGAGCTTCACAACTCGGTCTTCTCGGCGGTGACGGGGTTGATGCGAAGGAAGGGCTTGTTCTGGAGCTCGTCCGAGAACGTCTTCGTCCCTTCCCAAGCCAGTTGACCGGC
>JBJONI010000061.1:0-3646 GCA_046051915.1 Pseudomonadota bacterium | reverse complement strand
AGGGCGCGGCCAGCGTCGATCAAGCGCGTCTTCTCGTCGTCGGACTTCCAGATCGGGACGATGACGACTTGCGTCGGCGCCATGCGTGGAGGCAGGACGAGGCCGGCATCGTCGGAGTGCGTCATGATGACTGCGCCGACCATGCGCGTCGAGACGCCCCACGAGGTCGCCCACACGTACTCGTGCTGGCCCGCTTCCGTTTGGTAGCGGACGTCGAAGGCCTTCGCGAAGTTTTGGCCGAGGAAGTGGCTGGTGCCAGCTTGAAGCGCCCAGCCGTTCTGCATCATGGCTTCGATCGTGTACGTCTCGACGGCGCCTGCGAAGCGTTCATTGGCCGATTTGATGCCTTCGATCACGGGGATCGCACAGAACTCCCGTGCGAAATCGCCGTAGACGCCGAGCATCCGTTCCGCCTCTTCGACGGCCTCCTGCGAGGTCGCGTGGGCGGTGTGGCCCTCTTGCCACAAGAACTCCGCCGTCCGAAGGAACGGTCGCGTCTTCATCTCCCAGCGGACGACGTTGGCCCATTGGTTGATCAGCAGCGGCAGGTCGCGCCAAGAGCTGATCCACTTGCCGTACATGTGCCAGATGATCGTCTCCGAGGTGGGACGCACGATCAGCGGCTCTTCGAGCTTGGCCTCGGGGTCGGGCTCACAGCGGGCCTTCCCATTTTCGTCGACGACCGCCCGGAGTCGGTGGTGGGTGACCACCGCGCACTCCTTCGCGAAGCCGTCCACGTGCTGCGCTTCCTTGCTCAGGAACTCCATGGGGATGAACAACGGGAAGTAGGCGTTGACGTGCCCGGTGTCGCGGAATCGCCGGTCGAGGTCGTTTTTGATGGCGTCCCATAGCGCAAAACCATTGGGGCGAAGCACCATGCTGCCCTTGACAGGGCTGTAGTCTGCCAGTTGGCCCTCTCGAATGACGTCGAGGTACCATTGGCTGTAGTCTTGGCTACGGGTGGTGATGCCGGTTTCGGTGGCCATGATGCGCGCGCTCCGTACGCCGCCGGGAGGGATGGCGGGCGGAGCGGCGGTAACCTGATGCGGACGCGGCGTCCGTCAGCTGCGGAACGGCGCGAGCGCGGTGCGCAGGGCGTCGACCGTGCCTTGCGCATCGGCCTCGCTGATCGCGCCCACGCTCATCCGCACCCATCCCGAGCCCTGCGGGTAGCCGAAGGCCGGGAACGGGACGACCGCGACGCCCGCATGCTCGAGGATGTAGCTCCGGACGGCCTCATCGGTGTCGAGCGTCGTGCCGTCGGGGGCCGTCCGACCCACGATGTCGAAGTGAACCGAGAGGTAGATGGCGCCCTCGCCTCGGAGGCTGTGGACGGGGAAGCCGTCGGCGCGGAGCGAGGCGATCCCGCGCTCGAGGGTCGACAGACGTCGTTCCACGCCCGTCTTGAACGTCTCCATGAACGGCGCCCACGACGCGGGTTGGTCGAGGAGCCGTGCCGCGGCGACTTGCTCGGCTTTGCCCGACCAAGCCCCCATGTGACCGATGTAGGCCTGCATCTTGGCGGCCACCCATGGCGGTGCGACGACCCAACCGAGGCGAAGTCCGGTGGCGGCCCACCACTTGCTGATGCCATCGATGATGATGGTGTAAGGCGCGACTTCGGGACGGAGTTGCTGCGGCATGACGTGCCGGGCGTCGCCGAACGTCAACTTCCAGTAGATGGCGTCGTAGACGAGGAACAGAGGTCGCTCCGCGATCGTCCGCCGCCGCTCGTTCTCTTGGAGCACGAGGTCGCACAGCGCCGCGAGCGCCTCGGGTGCGATCACGGTGCCTGCGGGGTTGCTCGGGCTGTTCACCACCAGGATCCGCGCGCTGTGCAGGTGGGGCGCGACCTGTTCGGCGGTCGGCATGAAGCCGGACGCTGCGGTCGTCACGAGCGGGACGCCGACGCCTTGGTTGAGGAAGGTGTAGTGGTTGATGTTCCACGACGGCACCGGGTAGACGACGTGGTCGCCCGGCTCGACGAGCACCCCGAAGCTGCCGAAGATCGGGGGGCGCGCGCCAGAACCGGCAATGATCGTCGACTCGGGAAAGTCGAGCCCAAGATCGCGCTGGTACATCGCACGAATGGCGGACCGCAGCTCCGGCACGCCGACGGCGGGTGGGTAGTTCGTGTGGCCCTCGCCGAGCGCGGCGGTGATCCCATCGCGCAGGGCGTCGGGGATGGGGAACTGCGCAGGGGAGAAATCGCCAATCGTGAGGTTGTACACCTTGCGACCGGCGAGGACGAGCCCACGGACCTGCGTCGCGATCGCGAGGATGTCGGAGCCGCGCAAGCCGTCGATCCGCGGCGCGATGGCGCGCGCGGCGGTGTCTTTGGCCTCGTCGTAGTAGCGGCTCAGGTCGATCATGTGGACCCCCTCGGCTCGGCTCATTACCGCGACGGGCACGGCGGATCCAGCCCGCTGGCATGGGGAGGACGGATGTCAGCACCTCCGAACGCGCGCGCGCGCCGCCTGTGGGCCCTCGCCCGACCCGAGCTGCCGATGCTTGCGCGGGCCACCGTGGCGCTTTTGGTGAGCAGTGGGCTGTCGTTGACCTACCCAGCGGCGATACGAGACATCGTCGACACGGTCGCCACCCAAGGGGATCCGACGCGGCTGGACGTGGCAGCGGCGGGCCTTGTCGGTCTTTTCTTGGTGCAGGCGGTGTTCGCGATGCTGCGCGCTTGGTGGTTCACCGTCGCCGGCGAGCGCATCGTGACGCGGCTTCGCGGCGATCTCTACGCCGCTGTCCTGCGTCAGGACGTGGCGTTCTTCGATGAGACGCGGACGGGTGAGCTCACGAACCGGCTCGCGTCCGACACGGCGGTCCTTCAGAACACGGTCTCGGTGAACGTGAGCATGCTGCTGCGGTTCGGTCTCGGCGTGTTGGGCGGTGTGGGCCTCCTTGCTTGGATGTCGCCGTACCTGACCGGGCTGACGCTCGCGGTGGTGCCGGTGGTGGCCGTAGGTGCCACGGTGTTTGGACGACGGATCCGCGCGCTCAGCAAGGCGGTTCAGGACGCCCTCGCGCGGACGACCGAGATCGCGGAGGAGACCCTGTCCGGCGTACGAACCGTGCGCGCGTTTGCCGCCGAGCCTCTCGAGGTCGCGCGCTATGACGCGGCCAACGAGGAGAGTTTCACGCTCGCGTCGAAGCGCGCCTTCGCGTATGGCGCGTTTCAGGGTGTGATCGGGTTTGCGGGGTACGGCGCGATCGCCCTCGTCGTCTGGGTGGGCGGCGGACGCGTCCTCGACGGTCAGATGTCGCTCGGTGATCTGACGGCGTTTCTCCTCTACACGCTGATGGTGGCCGCGAGCCTCGGCGCCCTTGCGGGGTTGTGGGGAGACTTCATGCGGGCGGCGGGCGCGAGCGAGCGGGTGTTCGATCTGCTCGACAAGCGCTCGGAGATCGAGGGGTCGGGCGGCGTGCAGCTCGCGGGCGTGCGGGGTGAGGTCCGTTTTGAGGACGTGGCGTTCACCTACCCGACCCGATCCGACGTGCCGGTGCTGCAGGGCGTGTCGTTCGCGATCGCTGCCGGCGAAGTGGTTGCGGTCTGTGGGCCGTCCGGTGCAGGGAAAAGCACGTTGGCAGCCTTGTTGCTGCGATTCTACGATCCGGTTTCTGGGCGGGTGACGCTCGA
>JBJONI010000060.1:0-6327 GCA_046051915.1 Pseudomonadota bacterium | reverse complement strand
TCGGGTCGAGCGTGAACCCGTGAACGCCGGCGTCGCTCGCGAGCACGAGCATCGTGCCCGACCCGTAGATGATGTAGCCGGCCGCGATCAACTCACGGCCGGAACGCAGCGCGTCGGCCTCGCCGGCTTCGGTGCCCTCCTCGCTCAGTCGGCGGAACACCCCGAAAATGGTGCCGATCGTCGCGTTCACGTCGATGTTGGACGACCCGTCCAAGGGATCGACCGTGACCACGTACCGCCCAGAGTGAAACTCCTCGCCCACCGGGACGAGGCCTTCCGCCTCCTCGCTGACGATGAGCGCCGTGTGCCCGCGGTGTTCCAGCGCCCGGATGAACGTCTCGTTCGCGTAGACGTCGAGCTTTTGAACGAATTCACCCTGAATGTTCGTCTCGCCGGTGCCGCCGAGCAGGTTCGCGAGGCCTGCGCGGTTGACCCGCGAGGCGATCATTTTGCCCGCGAGCGCGATGCTCTGAACCAAGTTCACGAACGTGCCTGTGGCACCTGGGTAGCCGCGCAACGTCTCCATCAAGAAGCGATCGAGCGTGGTGCCCTCGTTCAACGCGCCATCGGCCATGTCGTCCCCCACGCACCTCCGCTAACGCCTCGCGACGTCGCCACCACCCGCCGCATCCCACCGCGGCGCGCCACGCGATAGGACCCCCCCGAGGTGAAGGCATGCAGGCGTCGCAACGCTGGGGAACCGCGGTCGTCCTCGGTCTCGCGGCGATCGTGCTGACGGTGACGGCGTCCTGGACGTGGTGGTCCGTCGTCGACGACGCGTACATCTCGGCCCGTTACGCCGCCGTTTGGGCCAACGGCGGCGGGCTTGCGTTCAGCCCCGGCGAGACGCCGGTCGAGGGGTACACCAACCTCCTGTTCACCCTGAGCATCGGCGTCGCCCTCGCGCTCGGTCTCCCCCCCCTCGGCACCTTGGTCGGCCTCGGGTACGCCGCAGGTCTCGCGACCCTCGCGGCGATGACGGCCGCGACGCGGGCGATCTCCGGCCAGCGCGGCCCCGTAACGGCCCTACCTGCGTTGGCTTGGGCGTTGCTCCCCCACGCGGGCGTCGTCACGACCAACGGGCTCGAGACCACGATGATGACGGCAGCGGTCTGCGCCGCGATCGCCGCTTGGTCGTCGCCCACCGCCACGTCGGCGACGCGCGCCGCCGCGAGCACCCTCCTCGTGCTCGTGCGCCCCGAAGGCGCCGCCGTCGTCGCCCTGTTGGCTGCACCTGCCGTCGCCAGCGCGCCGCGCGCGCACTGGCGGGCGTTATCGGCGCCCGCGACGACGTTCGTGCTCCTCGAGGTGTGGCGCTGGGCGACGTACGGTGCGTTTGTTCCCAACACGTGGTCCGCAAAAGCCTCGTTTCCCCTCAGCGAGACGTTCACGCGCAACGCGAACTACTTCGGACCAGAGACGGCGAGTTTGAGCACGCTCGCGGTCGTCGGCGTCCTCGGGGTCGTCCTGGGCCCCCACCGCCTCGACCGATGGGGTCCTCGGGCCGCGTGGCTGCTGCTGGCGCTGCTCCCTCTGACGGTCGAGGAGTGGATGCCCGGGCTGCGGCTGTTCCAACCCGCATGGACCGTCGGTCTCGTCCTCGCCGGGGCCGGCGTGCTCCGATGGCGCTGGGGGCCGTGGGCGGCCGGCGCGCTTCCGATCGCCACGCTCGCGCTCGCCGTCACCCAAGGGGAGGCCGTCCGAACCTACGACGCCCACCACACGGTCGCGCCCGGAAACGGTGCCGAGCTCGCTGCGCGCCACCTTGCGCGCCGTCTGCCCGCCGCCGCATGGGTCGCGACCCGCGACGCGGGCAACTTCGCCTTCTGGGTGGGTCCCGAGGTCAAAATTGCGGAACTGCATCAGCGCGCCCTGACCTTGCCCCACCCTCAAGGCGCCGACCTCGACGTCTTGGCGACCACCCCTGCGAACCCCGAGGTCCTCGTGACCACGGTGCGTACAGCGACCGACGACAAGGTCCTCTACCCGGGCGACCGCCGCGTTTTTGCCCGCTTGGACGAGCCGTACGCGTACCTCGGACGCGTCCAGCAGCACCACCGCCGACACTACGACATCTACGTGCGGCAAGACCTCGACGTTGCCCCGCTGCCCGCAGAGATCGTGGTAGGGTTTCCCGGTCCGTCCCCAGGCGGCAACCGACGTGGTACGACCGCAGAGCCGATGGCGCCAAAGTCCCAGGAGTCCCCATGAAAGGCATCGTTTTCACCGAGTTCTTCGAGCTCGTCGAGCACCTGTTCGGGGCCAACATGGTCGACGACATCCTCGACGATGCCGCCGTCCCATCGGGCGGGGCGTACACCGCCGTGGGGACGTACCACCACGACGAGATGGTTTCGCTGGTCACGGCGCTCTCGAAGCGCTCGAACCTCCCGGTTCCGACGCTGGTCCACGCGTTCGGCAAGCATCTGTTCGGCCGCTTCTCCGCGCTCTACCCTGTGTTCTTCGAGGGCATCACCGACGCCTACGACTTCCTCGAGAGCATTGAGTCGATCGTCCACGTCGAGGTTCTCAAGCTGTACCCAGACGCGCAGCTTCCTCGGTTCGAGACCGAGCGCAGCGGCGACAACCTGACGATGATCTACCGGTCGCCGCGACACTTCGCAGACCTCGCGGCGGGCCTGATCGACGGGTGCATCGCCCACTACGGCGGAGGCATCGCGATGGAGCGGCTCGACCACACCGTCGAGACCGGGTCGCTGGTGCACTTCCGACTACAGCGGACCTGACCCCTCCACCTCGGCGAGGAACGCGTCCAAGGCCGTCTGGACGGTCAAAGGATGCTCCACCAGGGCGGCGTGGCTCGCGTCCTCCAGGTGGACGTAGCGCGCACCCGGTATGCCATCGGCCATCGCGCGCGCGCGGTGCGCTGGCGTGAACACGTCGCGTCCGGCGCCAAACACGAGCGTCGGCACGCCGACGTGAGGCAGGTGCGCCCCGAGGTCATGCTCGGCCATCTCGGACAACATCCCAAGGAACACGTCGGGGTCCATCCGGACCAAGTGGTCGGTGTACCGGTGAATGTCGACGGCGTCGGCGTGCTCGGGATGCACCAGCCCGAGCCACCGGCTGAAGTCGAACGCGACCGGGCTCGCGTACAACGGGAGCAACCACCGCCGCGCCCTTCGGTCGGCCCGGCTGGCGACTGGCTGGATGCGGTCGAAGACGGCGCGGGCGTGGGGTGAATCGAAGAACGTGTCGAGCGGCCGCGCGAACGTGCCGAACATCGGGACCAAGGCGCGAACCCGTTCGGGAGCCTGCCGATGCGCCTCCAGGATCACCTGACAGCCCATCGAGTGCCCGACGAGGACAGCGGGCCCGGGCTGCACGCCCGCAGCGTCGAGAACCGTCCACAGGTCCGCCGCATTTCGCTCCATCCCGAGCGCGATGCCCTCCCCGCGCGGCACGGTCGATCGGCCGTGACCGCGGTAGTCCCACAGCACGACGCGGTACCGGTCGCGGAGGCCCTCCACGACATACTTCCAAAAGAAGGTCGAAACACCAATTCCATTACAGAGGGCCACGGTCGGGCCCGACCCGACCGTCCGCCAGTAGAGCTCCTGGCCGTCGTCGGTGCGCGCGAACCCGCTCCGGACATCGGATCGACGCAGCGGGTTCATCGTCGCCTCCTCGAAGCCGGCCCGCAGACGCCATCGTGACGTTTCCGGAGCTGAAACGAAGCGCCCCGCGGGGCCTTGGGGCCAACCGCGGGGCGGGTTCCGAGTGGAGCACAGGGGAATCGAACCCCTGACCTCAGCAATGCGAATGCTGCGCTCTCCCAACTGAGCTAGTGCCCCGGAGCGTCAACGCCTTATCTCGTCTGCGCGCGCGCGCAAGGGCCAGGCACCACGACCTTCACGGCACGTCGTCGCCAAACCGCAACACCGCATGACGACCGGAGGCGGAGCGAAGCACGGTGTCGGCGAGGGCCTGGCGCACACAGTCGTGGGCCGCCGACGAAACCTCACCACGGACCTCAAAGCCTGTCGCCGTGCCCAACCCGTCGACATGCACGGTGAGGACGACGTCGGGCGGGAGCCCGCACGCGGCGACGGCGGGGGCGTCGGCCCACGGCCTCGGCTCGACCTCGACCTCGTCGGGGCGCAGCATCGCCGTGCCCATCACGATCGCCACGCCCACCAACGCCGTCGCCAAGATCCACCACCGCCCGCTCTCCTGGCGCTCCCGGGCGTGCGCGGCATGGTCGATCTCCACCTCGAGCGGCACCTCCACCGCCCCCGACACCAGCGTCGCCGTCACGCGCCCGTCACGCTGCGCCGACGGAGAGACCTGAAGATAAAGCTCACTCTCGCCTGTGAGGCAGGTGATCTCGTCCGTCCCGTCATCGGCATCCGCCGTCCGTGCCAACACGACCCCCACGGGCGCGCGCACACGAACCGGCGCACTCAACGCCTCGGCGTGGATCGGGACCCGCACGACCGCGCGTCGCTCCGGGGGGGCAGCGACCGTGAGCCGCTCCCCGTGCGGGAGCACAAGCCTCGGGGTTCCGGGGAGGTGCAGGGTCAGCAGTTCCGCCACGAACGGCGAGGGCTCGAACACGCCGAGGAGCTGCTCACGCCACGCGCGATCGAACGAGGCCCGCCGAAGGGGATCGCCCAACACCGTCCACGCCAGCGCCGCCTCGCCGGCTCGCGATGTGTCGTCCAGCCCGAGCCAGGCCGCTTCGATCGCCGCGAAGGAGGCGTCCGGCGGCACCCCGAGCGCGCCGTACAGGTCAGGGAGCCGGGCCGCAGCTGACCGCTCAAGGGCCGCGATCAATCCCGGAAGCGCCGCGTCGAGTTCCGCGCGCAGCGCGACGTCGCGCTCGGTGAAAACGCGCGACTGCAGCCCGTCGACCACCTCCGACGGCGGTGCCATCGCAGGAAGCCCGAGCCACGCGCGTAGATCCTGCGCGCCAACGCGGTCCAGCCAGGCGCGGACCTCTGGCGTGTCGTGTACGTCCCACACCGCGGGCGACCCCCGGAGGCTACGAACCCGTCCGACCCGCCTCCGCAAGCGGCGAGGCGCAACGAGACGCGCTACGCAGGGGGTCTGGAGCGCCCGTGGATCTCGTCCTCGCATCGACCAGCCCCTCGCGCCGCGCGATGCTCACGGCCGCCGGCGTCGCCTTCCGGGCGATCCCGCCCGGCGTGGACGAGCGGATGTTCGACCACCCCGATCCCGCGACGCTCGCGGCCCTGCTCGCCCACGCCAAGGCCGCCGCCGTCGCCGCGCGCACGCCCGAGGCTTGGGTGCTGGGGAGCGATCAAGTCGGATGGCTCGACGGCGAGCGTCTCGACAAGCCGGACGACCCCGTCGATCATCTCCGCAGGCTCCAACGGATGCGGGGACGGCCGCACACGCTGCACACCGCCTGGACGCTGCTCGGACCGTCGGATGCCCGTGTCGACGGTGCCACCACCGTGACGCTGTGGATGCGGCCGGACCTGACCGACGAGGAGCTCGCCGCCTACGTCGCCACCGGCGAGGGGGCGCGCTGCGCCGGCGGCTACGCGCTCGAAGGGCTAGGTTCGCCCTTTTTCTCCCGCTACGAGGGCGACTGGTTCTCGGTCCTTGGCTTGCCGTTGCTCGACGTGCTCGACGCCCTGCGAGGCCGGGGCTGGCGGCCAGGGAGCGCTGCTTGAACCCCGACCGCATCGCGATCGCGACCGAAATGCGAGCGTTGATCGCGGATCTCCGGACGCATCTCGACGTCGCGCGCAGCGTAGGCGTGCTCGCCGAGCCCCATGACGCCCCCCGACCCGAGGCGATCGCGCTGCCAACGCCCGCGCCGGCCGTCCTCCACCCCGCGGCGCCCAACGGCCGCGACGCGACCGCCAACGAGCCGCCGCGCACGACGCGCCCCACGTCCTCGGCCTGGACGTCGGTCGCCGAAGCCGCCCGCACGCAGGCGGTGCTCGCCCGCGCCGCCGACGACGCCAACGATGCACCCGGAGCCGCGGGCATCGCGGCGATCACGGCAGAACTCGACGGGTGCACGCGCTGCACGTTGTGCGCCAAGCGGCACCACGTCGTCGTCGGCGTCGGGGATCCCGATGCCGACTTGATGGTGATCGGAGAAGGCCCCGGCGAACAGGAAGACCTGCGCGGCGAGCCGTTCGTGGGGCCTGCGGGCGAGATGCTCGACCGCATGCTCGCCAACGTCCTTGGACTCCCCCGGCCAAAGGTCTACATCGCCAACGTCGTGAAGTGCCGTCCGCCTGCCAACCGCGACCCTGAGCCGGCCGAGGTCGCCGCGTGCCTGCCGTACTTGCACCGTCAGATCCGTGCCGTGCAACCCAAGCTTCT
>JBJONI010000059.1:0-4052 GCA_046051915.1 Pseudomonadota bacterium | reverse complement strand
GTGCGTGCTCGCCGTTGGCCCCCAAGTCCCATCGGCGATGGACGCCGCGCTGGCCGTCCACACGTGGGCAGAGGGTGGGGATGGAGACATGGCGCCCCTCCCCGACGGCGGCCTCGCCTTTCGGCGTGCGCTCGGGGGCGACCCCGGAGTGTGCCTGATCGACCCGTCCGACACCACCCTGGAACGCCTGCAGGAGGCCCTCGCCGCCCGAGGCGGCGCCGTCGTCGAGGGTGCGACGTTCGCAGAAGCCCTTGAGGCGCTGCGCATCGAGGCCGGGGTCGCGAGGCTCGGACCCGAAACGCAGGGCAAGCGCCGTCTGCTCCCCGAGACGGGGATGGAGACCTCTACCGTTTCCTACAGCAAAGGCTGCTACCTCGGGCAAGAAGTGATCGCGCGCGTCCGCACCTATGGCTCCGTGCCCCACCTGCTGCGGGCGTTGCTGACCGAGGCGCACGCCGAAGCGCTTCCGCCGATCGGTGCACCTCTTCTGCTCGACGACGGCACGGCGATCGGCACCATCGCGTCGCGGTCGCAGGTGCCTTCGCGACCCGGTTGGGTGGCGCTCGCGTACCTCGACCGTGGCCACCGCACGCCTGGCGCGACGTGGCGGTTGCAAGGTCCAGCCGGAGCGTGGACAGCGACCGTGGCCACGCTCCCGCTTCACGCCGCCGCGGACACGGCCGCGCGTGTCCATCAACGCTACGACGGCGCGATCCGCAAGTTCGCCTCCGGCGACGTCGACGCCGCCCTGCACGACCTCGAGGACGTCCTCGTCCTCGACCCAGGCTTCGCCGATGCCTACGAAGTGCTCGGCGTGATCCTCGGCAAGGCCGGGCGTACGCACGAGGCGATCGACCTCTTTCGCCGCCTCGAGGAGGTCGCGCCCGACGAGCCCCTCGTTCACACCAACTTGTCGGTCTACTACATGCAGCTAGGCGACAAGGAGACCGCAGAAGCCGAAGCCGGCAAGGCGACGCTCAAGCAGATGGCGAGGGCTTCGGGTCGAAGCGGCAAGGTCGACGCCGACGTCGAAGCGGGCAAGCGCAAGGACGCCGCGCGGAAGCGGACGATGTTCGAAAAGGTCCTGTCGTTCGACGCCGACGACGGCATTGCGAACTTCGGCCTCGGCCAAGCCCTGTTGATTCTGGGGGAGGTCGACGCCGCCGTGACGTCGCTCCAGCGCGCGGTGGACGTCGAGCCGAACAACTCCGCCGCTCACGCCGCCCTCGGTCGCGCGCTCGAGCGTGCAGAGCGCCGCGAGGACGCGATCTCGGCCTACCAACGCGGGCTTGAGGTCGCCGCGCGACGAGGCGACCTCATGCCGCTGCGCGAGATGGAGCACCGGCTGCTGTTGCTGGGTGCTCCGCGCGTCGCTCAGTAGCGCTGGGCTGCCCCGAGCGCGGCGTCTGCGCCTTCGAGCGCTGCGAGGAACGCCGGCTCGGCCCCCGCGCGGCTCCCCGTGTGGGGCCAGACCATGATCGTGCTGCCGTCGAGGAGGTTCGTACCGTCCGGCAGGGTGATCTGCGCGCTGACGGGGAGCGCCGCCACGTCTTGCCCAGCGATCGTGACGTACTGGCCGGTCGGCGACGACAACGGGGCGCCACGACCAAGCGCTGCGACGCGCCAGCCGAGGAAGACCCCCTCATCCGAGGTGGGGTAGGCGCCGTGCGCCCAGCGGTACAACGGCTCATCCCGGCTGCCCACGCTGACGCCGTCGACGAGATCGGTGTTGTCGATCTGCCACGGCCGAATCGCGGCCGCCCAGAGTGTGCCTTGGGGACCGATGTTCGAATCGCTGGCCAGCGTGTACGTCACCTTCGCGTACAGCTCCGGCCGGCCCGCGAAGAGGAAGTAGTAGTACGTGTAGTCGAACGACCCGAAGTCGTTGCCCACAGTCCCGATCGCGCGGGCCACCGCGACCACGCTCCCACGCTCGATCAAGCCGAGTCCGGTCGCGGGCTCCGTGGTCGCGCTCGCCCAACTCCCGTTCGGTCCGCCACCCACCTCGTTGAAGAAGACCCCGTTGCCGAACGCGGTGGTCGTTTGAGCACCGACGTTGCTCCCTGTCCGCAGCCCAAACGAGGACGCCAAGCCCCCGGCCGACTGGTCGAGGTCCACGGCTGAGATCGCGTTGCGGAGCGAGACGATCCGGTCGGGAGCCGTCCCCGTGATCGAGGTGACGAGGCCGGTCGACCAAGCGGGGCGCGGCACGCCCGAAGGGCTGCCATTCGACGCAAAGTAGACCCAATACGTCTCGGACGTGCCGCCCGCGAGGGTTTCGAGGGTCGAGAAGTCCCCGTCGGTGTCGTAGCGGAACGTGAGCGCGCCCACGCCGTCACCCGCTGGGCTCGGCGTCGTGCCCTTGTCGAACAGGTGCGTCGCGAGGTCGATGAAATCGACCGGGATGTCGGCATCGCCCGCACAGTCGGGTCGCACCAAGCGTACCGAGGACTCGTCCAGACCCGACGCATCGCCCTGCGCAAGGAGCAGGCTCTCGAAGTCCACGTCGATCGAGACGGGCGCCGCCTCCAGATCGCTCGGGGGGCCGGTCACCGTCACCGGCACGCGGTAGGCGAACCGGTCATCCCACCACCGGTCGAGGTCGATGCGTCCGTCGCAGTCGTTGTCGATGCCATCGCACGCCTCCTCGAGCAGCGGCGCGATCGCGGCGTTGGCATCGTCACAGTCCCCGCCGACCGCGCTGACGCCGGACGGAAGCGCGCAGGTCGTCACAGGCTGGGCGTCGTCGCCGTAGCCGTCGCCATCCGCATCGACGAACCCGGTCACGAGCCCCGACGTGTCGATCCCGTCGTCGGCGTCATCGAGCGCGCCGTCGCAGTCGTTGTCGACGCCATCACACACCTCGATGGCGGTCGGGTTGACCCCTGCCGCCGCGTCGTCACAGTCGCCCCCGGTCGGTATGCGGCCTTCCGGCGGGTCGCATGCGAGCACGACCGTGGCATCGTCACCAAAACCGTCACCGTCGACGTCGACGTACCAGCCAGCGGAAGGCGCGAGGGTGTCAGCATCGTCGATGAGCGCGTCGCAATCGTTGTCGATACCGTCGCAGACCTCTTCCTCGTCCGGCCCGACGGCGGCGTTGGCGTCATCACAGTCACCCGCCGTGGTGACAGCACTCGGCGGGGCCTCGCAAGCCACACCGAGGTTGAACGCTCCGACACCGTCTTGGTCGGCGTCGGCGTACCACACCGTCCCGTCCGTCAGATCCGCGTCGTCCTCATCGACGAGACCGTCGCAGTCGTTGTCGAGGCCGTCACAGACCTCCGGAAGGCCGGTCGCCACGGTCGCGGCGTCCTCATCGCAGTCGAGCTCGCCCACGATACCATCACCGTCAGGGTCCTTGCCCCCACACGCGACCATCCACGCGAGCGCGATCCACAGCGGTTGCTTGCGCATGCTTCCTCCCCAATCATCCTGCCGGCGCTTCCGACCGTTCGCCAGTCCATGCAACAGGGTTGGCGAATGCCTCACAAGGACAACGGCGTACTCAGCCGAGGTTGAGCTCTAGACGCGCTTCCTCGCTCATCCGCTCTGGTCCCCAGGGGGGATCCCAAACGACTTCGACATCGACCGTTGCAACGCCCTCGAGATCGGCGATCTTCGTACGAACCTCGTCGGGCAAGCTCTGGGCGCTCGGACAGTTCGGGCTGGTCAACGTCATCTCGACCCGGACCGCGCCCTCATCGATCGTGACGCCGTAAATCAGACCGAGCTCGTAGATGTTGACGGGGATCTCGGGGTCGAAGACCGTCTGGATGCGAGCGATGACCTCGTCGTGCAGGGGTGAGGACACCTCATCGGACACGGCCGAGAGCGCCGGCGGCGCCCAAGCCGCCACAGGCATCGTCACGGCGGTCGCGTCGACGGGCGCCGTCTCGGCGCCGCCTCCAAGCGCCAACATCGCGTCCGACGCCTCCGACGGCGCGGTGGGGCGGCCCGGCGTGGCCACGGGCGGCGGGACGTTCGGGGCGGGTGGGACCGTGACCTCGAAGCCCGGCGCCAGGGCCCGACGCACCCCACGCAAGGCGGCC
>JBJONI010000058.1:0-4870 GCA_046051915.1 Pseudomonadota bacterium | reverse complement strand
CGGACAGCGCGCCCTCCCAACCGTCGGGGATCGCGTCGAGTTTGAAGGTGTTCGCGTAGTAGGCAAAGCCGGGTTGGAGCCAGCGCGCCCCCGGTGTCGGTTGCACGTGGTTCCATCCCATCTGGGGAACCCGGACGTTGCGGCCGCGGAACCGTGTGACGGTCGCGTCCAGGACCCCGAGGCCATCCACGCCCGGTGTCTCTTCGCTATGCAGAGCGAGGACTTGGAGGCCGAGGCAGATCGTCAACGTGGGGCGGCCGGCCTCGATGCGTGCGCGGAGGGGGTCACGCAGGCCCAGGGCGTCGATGCGCGCCATCGCGGCCCCGAACGCGCCCACACCGGGGAGGAGGAGGCGCTCTGCGTCGCCGACCTGCTCGGGTCGGTCGACCAAACGCGGCGTCGCGCCGAGGCGAACGAGCGCAGCGAGGACGCTCGCCAGGTTCGCCACGCCCGTTTGGACCACGTCGATGTTCATGCGAGGACGCCCTTCGTGCTCGGGATGTCGTCGGTGCCATCGCGCGCGACGGCCTCACGCAGCGCGAGCGCGACGGCCTTGAACCCTGCTTCAGCGCGGTGGTGATCGTTCTCGCCGGCCAACAGATCGAGGTGCAGGTTGATGCGCGCCTCCATCGCCAACGACTGCAGCGCGTGGGTCAGGTTCTCGGTCGCCACGTCGCCGAGCCGCTCGCGCGTGAAGCCGAACCGCACGGCCGGCCACGGGCGACCGCTCAAGTCGACGACGGCGCGGGCGAGCGCTTCGTCCAGCGGCGCAAATCCGGTTCCAAAGCGCCGGATCCCGCGTCGTTCTCCGAGGGCGACCCGCAGCGCCTCTCCGAGCGCGAGCGCGGTGTCCTCCACCGTGTGGTGGTCGTCGATCCACAGGTCTCCCTTCACGCGGACCTGAAGGTCGAAGCGTGCGTGCTTCGCGAGGGCCGTCAACATGTGGTCCCAGAAGCCGAGGCCCGTGGCGATGTCCGCCTGACCGCGTCCGTCCAGCGAGAGCTCCACGGAGATGTCGGTTTCTTTCGTCGTGCGTTGGACGCGTGCAATCCGGCTCATCGGCATCGCTCCAGCAGGTCGGGGAGGAAGGAGGTGGCGTGCAGCACGACGGCCGCGCCCGCCCGAAGCAGGGTCGGCTCGCTGTGGGACGCGTCTTCGCCAGGTGGCACGACGCCGATCGGCACCACGCCGGCCGCTCGCGCTGCGCGGATGTCGTCGACGGTGTCGCCGATCATCCATGCGCGGGTCACACCCAAGCAGCGCATCGCTTCTTGGACGGGGAAGGGGTCGGGCTTGCACGGCCCGTCCTCCATGCAAACGACCGCTTCGAAGTAGCCTGTGAGCCTGTTTCGATCAAGGAAATCGTAGGCGTCTTTGCGGGGTCGTCCGGTGACGATCGCCAGCCGGCGGTCCTTCTGGAGCGCCGCGAGCACCGTCGGGTCCAACAGCAGGCGCTCGGTCTCCTTGAGGCCGGGCGTCTCGGGGGTGCCCTGGTAGAGCCGCTCGAAGGTCTCGGTGACCTGCGCGAGGTCGACGTTCGTGCCGGCCTGCGCCATCAGCCGCTGGGTGAGCACCCAGTCGTTGTTCGCGCCGCCGGCGGCCTTGGCGGCTCGGATGTCGTCGTTCGTCAGTCGGACGCCGTGGTGCGCGGCCGTCGCGACGATCGCCGACCGGTACGAGCGGCTTACGTCGGCGAGCACCCCGTCCATGTCGAACAGGATCGCCTCCGGACGCAACGACGCGCGAAGGGCATGGCGGACCCGTTCGAGCACGGCGTCGTCGCCGGGGACGTTGATGCGCACGGCGTCGCCGAGCGTGGGGTGTCCGGGCCATGCGCGGATGCCGATGCCCAGCCCCGCGCAGGCATCGCGCAGCCACAGCGCATGCGGGGTTCGTGCGAAGACGAAGTTGGCTTGCGAGCGTTGGGCGTCCAAGCCGAGGTCACACAGTTCGGCGGTCAGCGCGTCGCGCTGCGAACGCACACGAGCGCAGAACGCCTCGGACGCCTCGCTTGCGTGGTCCAGCCGGTCGGCTGCGAGGTGAAGGCTCGGGCCGCTGACCGTGTACGGATTGCCGGCGGCGCGGAGCGTCGCGATGACCGACGCTGGGCCAAACGCGTAGCCGACGCGGAGCCCCGCGAGGCCCCAAGCCTTGCTCATCGTGCGAAAGCCGACCGCGTTGGGGAGCGCTGCCACCATCGTGGTGAGGTCGACATCGGCGAACTCGATGTACGCGAGGTCGACCATCAGCAGGGTCTCGGGAAGCGCTTCGGCGAGCTGTCGTAGCTGGTCGGCGGTGATCGTTTGGCCGGTGGGGTTGTTCGGCGTGACCACCGCAACGATCGTCGTCGTGTCGTCGCAGGCCGCGAGGACGGCGTCGAGGGGCCAAGCGCCGCCGGGCCAAGGGACGCTCCGCAACGTCGCGCCGGCCCAGCGCGCGTACCGCGGGATCATCTCGAAGGTCGGCTCGGGGACGACGATGCTGCGCCCTGGCGCGAGGTAGCCACGGCAGAGGCGATCGAGGGCGTCGTCTCCCCCGGCCGTGACGATCACGCGTTCGGCGGGGAGCCCGATGCGGCGAGCAAGGCGGTCGCGGACCCCGTCCGCTGAGGGGTACTGCCGCACGAGGGCGTCGGGGTCGGCGTCATGGAGTCGGGCGAACAGGTCGGAAGGGAGCGGCAAACCGCCGATCCCGTCGAGGTGCAAGTCGAGCGGCGCGGGGTGGCGCGGCACGTGGTACGGGACGAGGCCCGCGACATGGGGCGAGGGGCAAGGCAACGGCATCAGGTCACGGCAAGATTTGGGCAGGCACGGTGACCAGCAGGTCGGTGCCTCCGAGGCGTTGGATCTCGGGGATCAGCTCAGGCAACTGGGCGCGGGGGACCGCCACTTTGACGGCGAAGCCGCCGCCGCCGTGCAGCGCGGAGACGGTGGGCTGCTTCATGCACGGGAGGATGGCGATCAGGCGCTCGAAGGCGTCGGTCGCAACGTTCAATTCCAGGACCACGCGCGTGCGCGCGTCGATCACGGACCGGAGGAGCGTCGCGAGGTGCTCGATGCGCGCGCGTTTGGTGGCATCGGCCCAGGACGCTGGGTGCGCGTACAGGCGGGTGGAGCTCGTCATCAAGGTGTCGAGGATCTGCAGGCCATTGGCGACCAGCGTGCTGCCCGTCGCGGTGTTGTCGACGATGACGTCGGCGTCTTCGGGCGGGTAGACCTCGGTGGCACCGTAGCTTCGAACGAAGGTTGCCTGTAGACCTTGTTCGCGGATCCACCGCCGTGTCAACTGCTCGTATTCCGAAGCCACCACCAAGGGCCGGTCCTTCGGCAGGGCCCCGTCCACCAGCAGCTCGCGTGGGGCGGCCGCGACGATCCGGACCGGATCGAGGCGGAGGTCGAGGACCTCGATGAGCTCGGCGCCCTTCTCTCGGACCCAATCAGCCCCTGCGAATCCGACGTCGCGGCGCCCCACGTGGAGCATCTCGACGATTGCCTGTGGCTTGAGGATCTTGGTTTCGAAGCCCGAAAGCGAGAGCGCGGGTCGATAGGCGCGGGCACCGACGCGGAGGCTCACACCGGCTTCGGCGAGCAAGCGCACGACCTCGTCGTACATGCGTCCCTTGGGAATGGCGAAGTGCAGCGTCATCGAGGCTCCGGGAGGGCCGCCGGCAGCGAGGTCGCCGGCGGTGCGTGTGGCGTCGTGGCGTCTGGCGTCGGTGCGTCTGTCGACGGGTCCGGACGTCAGGCGAGCCCGCCGCGTTCTGCGGCGTGGGGACTGGGCGCGGCGTACAGATGAACCGTCATCATGCGCCACGTTCGCACAAGGGCGCAGACGGCGCAAGCCACCGACTGTTGCGGTTTCATGCGCGCGGTGCGGCGCTGGGCTGCTCGCTGAGGAACTCGAAGAAGCCGAGGCGCAAGATCATCGCCTTGTGCATGCCTTTGACGAGGTCCCGCCGGCCTTCTGGGGTCTCTGCCAGGTCGCTGACGATCGCCTTCATGGGTCCGACGTACGCGGGCGGCCAAATCGCCGTCACGTGGAGAAACGCCGTGTCCTGGGCGGAGAGCGAGGAGACGGCCGATGCGGTCGCGGCGGCGGCCTCGTACAACGCGCACGTGGTCGCGCCGCCGCCGAAGTACAGCGCCCCGACCGCTTCCGCGGGGCTTCCCTGGGTCAGCGTCGCAAGGAACAGCTCTCGCCAAGCGACGATCGGTAGCTGCTGGGTCTCGAACGCGGCGCTCGTGAAGCCCAAGCGTTGAAGGAACGCGACGTTGAGCTCCGAGCGCCCGAGGCCTCGCAGCGGCGAGGGGTCGATGCCGCGGCGCCGGAGCTGGCCCTCCGCCTCTTCAGAGAACGCCAGACACTCCTGCAACGCCGGCAGCAGCGCGAGACGGTGTTCGTGAACGTCCATGCGGCTGAGCGCGGCGGTGAGGTACCGGGGGAACAGGGAGGCGAACCCGTAGTTGTGTAGGGCGAAGTCACATAGAGCCGCCTTCGGATCGGCGAAGTTCGCGCTGCGAAGCTGCTCGATGTACGGATGCCGGAGTGTCCGGTGCGCGAGCGCTTGGCGCGCGAGGTCTTCGAGCCAGGCCTCGACGTTGGTGCGGCTGCGGTCGGGTGCGACGTCGAGGCGGCTGCGCACCCGCTCGGCCACGGCGCAGGTCCACGTCCAAAGCGCCTCGGGGTCCTCGCTGAGCGCGCGCGCCACGTCGGCGCGGTCGATCTGGGTGAACGCCGAGGGTTTGGTGGTTCGGACCGTGGCGGTGCGGGGCCGCTCGTCGAGGAACGCGATCTCGCCGACCATCTCGCCGGGCTCGAACCGCGCCACACGGCGTCCGTCACGGAGGACCTCTACCTCTCCATCTTCGAT
>JBJONI010000057.1:0-2894 GCA_046051915.1 Pseudomonadota bacterium | reverse complement strand
GCCATCGCGGAGGGCACGGAACTGTCAGGGACCGCGAACACGAGGTCGGCGTCGGCCGGCGCCTCCCGGGCGAGCTGCGTGCCCATCCGACTCCGGACCACCTGAACGTTCTGGTCGTTGATGCGCGAGTCAGGTCGGGCGAAGTACACATACTCGAAAATACAGAGCGCACCCTTCTTCTTCGCGACCTTGGAGGGGTCGTTGACGGTCGTGAACCCGTTGTCGTCGATGCGGACGATCTCGCCAGGCTCCAGCTCGCGCACCACGCGCGCCCCCACCGTCAACAGCGCGCTCGACTCGCTGGCCACAAGCCAAGCCCGGACTTCCCCGTCCTCCTTGAGCGTCCCGATGCACAGCGGCCGCATCCCGAGCGGGTCACGCATCGCGTACAGCGCATCCTTGGTGAGCACCACGAGGCTGTAGGCGCCCTCGGCGACGTCCATCAAGGCCTGGAAGCGCTTCTCCCACGCCGGCTCCGACACGTGCGTGAACGCCGGCGGCATCGCAAGAAACTGCGCGATCGCCTCCGTGTCCGAACTCGAAGCCAACCCAACGCCGCGTTCCATGAGGTGACGCCGCATCGCGGCCGCGTTCGTCAGGTTGCCGTTGTGACCGACCGCCATCGGTCCATGCAGCGTTTGGAGGACGTAGGGCTGCGCGTTGCTCAACGACGACGAGCCGGTCGTGCTGTAGCGGTTGTGGCCGATCGCGAAGTGCCCCTTGAGCGGCGCGAGGTCGTTCTCATGGAACGCCTGACTCACGAGGCCCATGCCACGATGGTGGTGCAGGTTGTGGCCGTCGCACGTCGCGATCCCCGCCGACTCCTGGCCGCGATGTTGAAGGGCGTAGAGGCAGAAGAACGCGAGCCGCGCCACGTCGGCCGGCTGGTCCCGCCGGGACCAGATCCCCACCACACCGCACGCCTCGTTGGGTCGATCGAACCGGTCGTCGAGCTCCTCCCAGACGTCGTTCACGCGACACCCCCTGCGAGCGCCGCGGCGATGCGCGGCTCGGACGGCAACGGTGCGGGCGAGAACGTCGTCCCCGTCAGCGTTTCATACGTGCGCAGATAGCGCCGCGCGAGCTCGAGGCGGATGTCGTCCGGCATCTCTGGCACGGGCCCGTCGCCCCCGTAGCCGACCGACTTGAGCCAGCGCCGCACGAACTCCTTGTCGAGGCTCTCGGGCTCCTCACCGGCGGCGTGCGCGGCCTCGTAGGTATCGGCGAACCAGTAGCGCGAGCTGTCGGGCGTGTGGATCTCGTCGATCAAGCAAAGCTCCCCGTCGATCAGACCGAACTCGTACTTGGTGTCGACGAGCAGCAACCCAGCGCGCGCGGCGAGCGCCTGCCCACGGGCGAACACCGCGAGCGCCGTGTCGCAGACCCGTGCCCACAGCGCGGCGTCGACGAGGCCTCGGGACACCACCTCGTCCGACGTGAGCCGCTCATCGTGCTGCCCCGCTTCGCCCTTGGTGGTCGGCGTGATCACGGGCATCGGCAGGCGATCGTTCTTGCGCAGCCCCGAGGGGAGCTCCAGACCATACGGCCGGTCGACGCCCGACGCGTACAAGGTCCAGAGGGCCGTGTCGGTGACGCCGGTGATGTAGCCTCGAACCACGACCTCGACCGGCAGGGCTTGGGCCTCGCGTCCGCGCGTCACGTTGGGGTCGGGGACGTCGATCACGTGGCTGCCGACCAGGTCCGCCGTCTGGGTGAACCACCAAGCCGCGAGCTGGTTGAGGACCTGGCCCTTGTAGGGGATCGTCGCGATCACGCGGTCGAACGCCGACAGACGATCCGTCGCCACGAGCAGAACCTCGCCGTTGCGCCGGTAGACGTCCCGAACCTTGCCGCGGTACAACGCGCCCTCCCCCTCCAACGACGTCTCCGCGAGCGTCTCCGTGAGGGCGGCAGTGAGCCAAGCAGGGGTCTCGGTGGTCATGCTGGGCTCCTTTCGGCGAGGGCGGCGCGGACGTCAGCCGCCACGGCACGGGCCCGCGTAGGTGCGTCACCGACATACGCCGAAGCGTCGAGCAGCGCGCGCGCCTCGTCCGCCGCCAGGTAGGCCGTGACGCGGGGGTCAGCGGGGAGCGCCTCCAACAGCGGGTTGCCCTCCCCCGCTTTGAGCGCTGCCCAGGCGGCGAGGCTGTGTTCCCGAATGACCTCGTGAAATGCTTGGCGATCGGCGCCAGCGCGCGCGAGGTGCATCAGCAGGCGTTCGGTGGCGGCAAACGGACCGTACGTCGCGAGGAGGCGCGCCGAAGCGCCTGCGTCGACGACGAGCCCCGACATGAGGCGGGTCGCGCGCGCCACCAGTTCGTCGGCGAGCAAGAACGCCTCCGGTAGCGTGGTGCGGCGGTTCGCCGAGTCGTCGAGCGTCCGCTCGAGGTAGTTATGCGCCGCATTGTCCCAAGCAATCCGCGGCAGCGCCGCGAGCTGTCGGCTCAGGCTGTCGATGTTCTCGGCGTGGATCGGGTTGCGCTTGAACGGCATCGCGCTCGATCCGATCTGCTTCTTGCCAAACGGCTCCGCCCACTCGCCGACAGGCGGGCTTTGAAGCAAGCGAAGGTCCGCCGCGAACTTGTAGAGCGTCTGCCCGAGCGAGGCGAGCGCGGCGAGCAGCACGTACTCCTGCTTGCGCGGGGCCGTCTGGGTGGCCGCCGTGAACGCCGGCAGGTCGAGCTTGGACATCAACCGGGCCTCGAAGGTCGCCGGATCCATCCCGGTACCGAGGAGCAGCTCGCCGTACGACGCGGAGGTCCCCACCGCGCCCTTGAATCCCTTGCCGCGCAGCTCTGAGCGGATCCGGACCAAGTCGCGGTGATCGGCCAGCAGGTCCTGAGCGGTTTGCGCGAGGCGGTACCCCACCGTCGTCGGTTCCGCGGGTTGCAGGT
>JBJONI010000056.1:0-3079 GCA_046051915.1 Pseudomonadota bacterium | reverse complement strand
CGGTTGAGCTCGCTGGTGCGGAAGTCGTCGGCGCCGCCCACCATCACACGGACGGCGCCTGACGGGACATCCAAGGAGTACAGGGCGGCATGAAGGCCTGCCTTCTGTCGCAGGCGCGCGGCCGCGTCGGTGGATGCGGCGCCCTTTTTCAGGCCGAAGGCCGACGCGACGCTGGGGTCGGCGGTGCTGTGGGCGGCAAGCTCGATTTGGACGAGATCGCCACGCCGAAACAGGCCGCCATCGGCACGCCCGTCGCCGTCGTCATCGACCGGGGTCGCGAAGTTTGCACGCGACGGCTGTCGGACGAAGATCTGCGTGCTCTTGCCAGCCTCGTAGGCGAAGTCGCCCCACGCGAGCGGGATGACGGCCTCGAGGTCGCCCACGGCCACGCGCATCGCGGTGGCGGTGACATTCAACACGACCGCGTCGATCTGCTCGCCCACCGCGACCAACGGCTCGCCGGCGGCCGGATGAAGCCGGTGGCTCGGATCGTGGGTCTCGTACCAGCGTTGGAGGAGGGCCTTCTGCTTGCTGGCGCGCCACGCCGTGATCGCGTCGTCGTCGGTGAGGTGTTCGAGGTCGTCGCGACGCACCCCAAAGTTCTCATCCCAGCGGCCGACCTTGTCGCTGATCGCCTTCTCGGCTTTGCGCTGAAGGTCGAGGTCGACGGTGGTGAACACGGTGAGTCCACCCTTGATCGCCATCTCCTCGCCATAGCGGTCGACGAGGTAGCGTCTCGCGTACTCCGTGAAGATCGGCGCCTGTTCCAAGAACGCGTTGTCCTTCACCGCGACGCGGATCGGCTGGGCGAGGGCGGCGTCCGCCTCGGCTTGGGAAACAAAGCCGTTCTTCACCATCTGTCCGAGGACGTAGTGCTGCCGCTCGATCGCGGCGTCGATGTCGGCGCGCGGGTTGTACGACGAGGGCCGTGGCGGCAACCCGGCGAGGATCGCGGCTTCGGCGAGCGTCAACTCTTGGACGTGTTTGCCGAAGAACGTCCTCGACGCGGCCTCCACCCCGTACGACTGGCTCCCGAGAAAGATCTCGTTGAGGTAGAGGTAAAGGATGTGTTCCTTGGTGTACGTCCGCTCGATGCGCCAAGAGAGGACGGCCTCTTTGACCTTGCGCGAGAGCGCGCGGTCGTTCGTGAGGAGGAACACCTTGGCGACCTGCTGGGTGATGGTCGAGCCCCCCTGCGCCACGCGTCCGGCGACGACGTTGCGTCCGAGCGCGCGGAGGATGCCCTCGAGGTCGACGCCCGAGTGTTCCCAAAAGCGGGCGTCCTCCGCCGCGATGAACGCGTCCTGAACGTGCTGCGGGATCTGCGCGAGCGGCAGAACGTACCGCCGTTGTTCGTAGATCTCCCCCAACAGCGTGCCGTCGCTGGCGTAGACGTGGGTCACGGCGGCGGGCTCGTACGCCCGGAGGGCGGCGACGCTGGGTAGGTCGCGCGTGACCCAGCCCACCCAGCCCGCGACGCCGAGGACGCCCACCGAGGCAAGACCGAACGCGGCCTTCAACGCGGTACGCAACCATGTGGGCCGCCGGGCCGGCGCGGGTACGTGCCGCTCGACCACGACGTCGTCGACGTTGGGGCTGGTGGCGGTCGCGTCGAAGGGGCCGGCGCTGAACGCATCGAGGAGCGACGGCTCGAACGACGCAGAGGCGCCGACCGGACGGCTGATCGTGATCGAGGCCTCGCGTCCGACGACTGCGGCGACGCGACGTCGGTCGCTCGCAGACGCCGCCTCGGGCGCCCCTGGTGCCTCCGGCGTCGCGTGGTCCAAGCGCGGCGAGATCGGCGCCCCCTGCGGGTCGGTCACCGCGTCCTCGTCGCCGGCCTCCGGAGCAGGCGCTGGCGGCTCTGGTGGGGCTGGTGGCGTTGGCGGCGTTGGCAACGTTGGCGGGCTCGCAACAGGCGTCGCTGCCGGCGGGCTCGCGTCGGCCGGCGTCGGCGTGGCGACGTCGCCTCGCTGGGCGAAGTACCGGTCGTTCTGTTTGGCGAGCCGCGCCCAGTCTTCGTCGCGCCACGCGACCTGGATCGGCTGCCCACACGCGTCGCAGCCGACGATCGTCCCCGGCGCCGGCCACGGCAGGGTGAGCGCGACGCGGTGTTGGCATTGTGGACACGGAAGGCGGATGGCCACGTGGACCTCGACGGCGAGCGGGTATCGCCGCGGCGCGCCGTGTGCCACGCAGCGGGCGCGTCGGTTGCAGGTTGCATGGCCGGAGCGAGGCGGGCTGAATACGCGCCGACCCCGGAGGAGAGTCCGCCATGTTCAAGCGCCTCGAACGTCCCGTGGAGCTGGAAGAGCGCATCCGTCGTGCTTGGGAGGCCGAGTCCTTGGCGGACCGCATCGACGCGAACAGCGCGGGGCGGCCCGCGTGGGTGTTCTACGAAGGCCCGCCCACGGCGAACGGTACGCCGCACAACGGTCACGTGTTGACCCGCGTGATGAAGGACGTTTTCCCTCGCTTTCAAAGCATGAGAGGCAAGCGGGTTTCGCGCAAAGCAGGTTGGGACACCCACGGTCTGCCGGTCGAGGTCGAGGTCGAGAAGCAGCTCGGGCTCAAGGGTCGTGAGCAGATCGAGGCTTACGGCTTGGAGGCGTTCAACCGGGCGTGCGTCGACAACGTGTTCACGTACGTCGAAGAGTGGAACGACCTCACCCGCGACATCGGGTTCCAAGTCGATCTCGACGACCCGTACGTCACGTTCCACAAGCCCTACGTGGAGAGCGTCTGGTGGGCGTTGTCCGAACTGTACCGTCGAGGTCTGCTCTACCAAGGCCACAAGGTGGTTTGGTGGTGGGCGCAAGGCGGCACCACGCTGTCGGCGGCGGAGGTCGGCCTGGGCTACAAGTCCGTGGATGACCCGGCGGCGACGGTGCGTTTTCGCGACGTCGAGACGCCTCGTCGCTCCTACTTGGCCTGGACGACGACGCCGTGGACGCTGCCCTCGAACACCGGTTTGGCGGTCGGGGCGTCGATTCGCTACGTCGTGTGTGCCGATCCGGCCCAGGAAGGCGACGAGGTCGTCTGCGCCGCCGCCTTGGCCGAGTCCTTGGGCCTTGAGCCG
>JBJONI010000055.1:0-5153 GCA_046051915.1 Pseudomonadota bacterium | reverse complement strand
GCCTGTTCGACCGCGAGCAAGCTCTGTCGCCGCATCGCGAGCAACAGGTCGGTGTCGGGCTCCGGCTCGAGGCCACCGGTGTCGATCAGGGTGACGCGGCGGTCGAGCAGGTCGGCGACCTCGTACAGGCGGTCCCGGGTGACGCCGGGACGGTCATGCACGAACGACTTCTTGAAGCCGATCAGCCGGTTGAACAGCGTGGACTTGCCGACATTGGGGCGGCCAACGATCGCGACGACGGGGAGTGACACGGGGACATCCAAACAAGGGCAGGCCGGTAACCGAATGGTCCCTGCGCCGCCCGAAAGTGCTCTGATCCCATTCGGCGCGGACGTCCCTCCAACCACGAAGCGACGCGGGACCGTCAGCGGAACTCGGCGTGGAACTCAGAGATCGTGTAGGTGGTGACCAGGTTTTGGCTGTCATCCACCGAGCCCGATTCGAAGTAGTCCACGACGGCCCCGTGGGGCTGATCCATCTGCGTCAAGTAGAACTGCTTGTTGTCCCGCGGGCTGTCGTCCACGGGAATCGCGACGTTCTTGGCCTCGTCTTCGTGGACGATCCACTCCTGCAGGGTGCTCCCGTCCGTCGACCAGCGGAACGTGTGGAAGACGGAAACGCCGATATTTTCACGGATCGGGTACACGGCTTCGAGCAGGGACGCGTTGCACTTGCCGTCGGTGGCGAGCGGCGCGCCTGCGCCGACGCGCTCGTAGGTGCCCTGGAAGGTGCCTCGGATCCCCGCGCCGTCGACGAACGAGCCGCTGCCGGCGTAGCTCAGCTCGCAGTCGCAGAGCTTGAAGATGTCGTTGCAGAACGGGTTGTCGCCGGCCTCCGCGCCCCCGAGCGTCCGCAGCTTGATCGTCAGTTTGAACGTCAGGTCGACGCCGTTGAGCTCCGGATGAACGAACGCGCCTTGGTCCGCAAGGTCGCCGCAGTCGACCTCGCTCAAGCAATCGTCATCCTCGCAGTCGATCGCTTGATCGCCGTCGTTGTCGATGTTGTCGGAGCACTCGCCAGGTTCGGCCCCCTCGATCGCCCCGTTGCGACATTCGCTGCTCGCGGCGCAGGAGTCGTCGAAGCAATCGACGAGACCGTCGCGGTCGTTGTCCGAAAAGTCACCACAATCGCCGGGGACGTCGCCTTCCTGGCCTCCGCAGCTCGACCAAGCCAGCACCGCAAGGATCCCAAAGCGCCGCATCCCCCACCTCCACGACGGGAGCGTAGCACGGTTGCAGCACGTTCTGCGGTCGGACGGGCCGAAGCGTCCCCGTCGGGCTACGAAGACGCCTCGGAGGAACGTCGCGGTGCGCGTCTTGGTGGCGATGAGTGGCGGGGTGGATTCGTCGGTCTGCGCGGCCCGGCTGGTGGCGCAGGGCCACGACGTCGTCGGCGTGCACATGAAGCTGCACGATGCAGACGCCCAAGGGCGTGCCGGCAAGTGCTGCGGGCTCGACGACGCGGCCGACGCCGCACAGGTCGCCGACCGACTCGGCATTCCGTTCTACGTGCATGACCTCCGAACGGCGTTTCGGGAGGCCGTGCAACAGCCATTTCTCGACGCTTGGATCGGAGGGCGAACCCCGAGCCCCTGCATCGCCTGCAATGGCGTGCTGAAGTTCCGCGTCCTTCTCCAACGCGCGCTCGCCTTGGGATGCTCCCACCTCGCGACCGGCCACTACGCGCGGATCGACGGGGATCGACTGCTCACCGCGCGCGACCCCAACAAGGACCAGACTTACTTCCTCTTCCCCCTCACCCCTCGGGCGGTCGCGCGGACGCTGTTCCCGCTCGGGGACCTGACCAAGGACGAGGTGCGCGAAGAGGCGCGGCGGTTTGGCTTGCTCACGGCGGAGAAGGCGGAATCTCAGGACGTGTGTTTTCTGCCCGATGGGGACCACGGCGGCTGGGTGGCGGCCCAACGACCCGACCTCGATGCGTCCGGCACCTTCGTGCTGCAGGACGGCACGGTGGTCGGGCACCACGACGGCTACCACCGCTTCACCGTGGGCCAACGCAAGGGCCTTGGCGTCGCCCTCGGGGTGCCCGCGTTCGTCGTTCGCGTCGAGCCCTCCACGCGACGCGTCGTTCTCGGAACCGATGCCGACTTGCGGCACACGGGCCTCGAGGCGTCAGGGGTCCACTGGCTCCAGCCTCCCGAGGACGGCGAGCGTATCGAAGTCCGCGTGCGACATCGCGGCGAACGCATCGGGGCATGGGTCGAGGCCCACGGGGACGGTGTGCGCGTGCGCTTCGATGGCCACTTGCGCGCGGTCACACCTGGACAAGCCGCGGTGTTCTACCGTGACGAGCAGGTGTTGGGCGGGGCTTGGATCGACCGCGCGCTCCGGGGGGCCGCGTGACGCCGTTCGAAGCCTGGCTTGTCGCCGAGGGGCTCGGGCTCGATGAGCCCCGGGTGCAGCGGGCGCTGACCCACCGGTCATGGGCTCAAACCAAGGGCGCCGCCGCGCACAACGAGGTCGACGAGCTCCTCGGGGACGCGGTGGTTTCCTTGGTGGTGACGCGGTTGTTGATCGCCGCGTTCCCCGAGGCGAGTGAGGGCTCACTCACCGAGCTGCGTCAGGCGATCGTGTCCGACCGCGCCTTGGCGCGCGCGGGCCTTGCGTGGGGGCTGGGCGACGCGCTGCTCGTGGCCTCCGACCGGTTGCGCGTCGAAGTGTCGGTCGTGGGGTCCGCGGTCGAGGCGGTGTTCGCCGCGCTGCTCGAGACACGAGGGCTCGACGGTGCGATGCGTCTTGGCGCTGCGTTGTTCGGTGCGACGATCGAGGAGCTGAAGGGTCGTGGCGCGGCGGAGCGTCCGGCGTGGAACCGCCTGCAAGAGCACCTGGAGCGCGATCTTCGACGCGCGCCGCCAACGGTCGTGTGGAAGCAAGAACAGCCCGACGGGCGGTGGCGTGCGGGCATCGACGCGGCCGGACGCGGCTTCGAGGGCGAAGGACCGACCCTCAAGGACGCCCGGCGCGCAGCCGCGGAGCTGGCGCTCGCTGCGCTCGTGGCGGACCCACCGGAATCTGAGCGCGACGCCGATCCCGCCGTCGGAGACGATCCCGTCAGCCGACTCAACACGCACGCGCAGCGTGCGGGCGGCGCGTCACCCCGGTTCGAGGACGCCGCGGTTGGCGACGCTTGGACCACGACGCTGACGTACGACGACGCGAGCTTCCCGGGCCAAGGCCGTTCCAAGAGCGCCGCGCGGCGCGACGCCGCGAGCCGGGCCGTCGGCTACCTTGAGCGCACGGGTCGTCTCCGTTGAAGCCCTACGTTGTCCCCGTCCCGCTCGGATGCTGCCCGACGCCGCCGCGATGCTTGCTCTGTCCGCCCGTCGAGACCGTCTCCCCGGAGGTGGTGGCGGCGCTCGCGGAGGTGGGACGGGCGAGCTGTCCCAACGACGCATCCGCGATCGTACGGTTCTTCGGAGGCGCCCCCCCCTGCCCGGCGCAGGTGCACGCCTTGGGCGGCATGCCGTTCGAGGTCCGTGTTCGTCCCGACCTGCTGTCGCGGCGTGAGGCGTCCCGCCTCGCCGATGCCGGCTGTCGCGCGGTCGAGCTCGACGCCCTCACCTTCCACGACGCCGCGCTCAAGGCCGTGGGGCGCGCGTACAGCGGCGCGTCGTTGCGTCGTCAGCGCGATGGACTGACCGCGCTCGGGTTCGAGGTCGGCGGCGTGCTGGCGCCCGGGTTGCCCGCCAGCCGGTACGAGGACGCCCTCCAGGACGCGCAGGAGGCGGCGGCGCAATGGTCGTTCGTCCGAATCCACCCCGTCCTCGTCCTCGATCGCTCCGCGCTTCGTGGGCTTCATGAGCACCAGTGGTACACGCCGCTCACGCTCCAGGAGGCCGTTGAGACGTGCGACGCCATGCTCGCCGTGCTCGAAACCGCCGGCGTCGTGGTGCGGCGCGTGGGGCTCCAACCTGGGCAAGACGGCATGGGTCGCGCGGTGGCGGGCCCACACGATCCGGGGTTTCGCGAGCGCGTGGAGGAGCGACGTGCGCTGCGCGCGCTGCTCCACGCGCTGCGCGACGTGCCGGCGGGGTCCGACGTCGAGGTGCGGTGTGCGCCGTCCGACATCGGGCGCCTCCGCGGACGCGCGGGCGTGAACCTGCGGACGGCACGGGCTCGGACCCACCTCGCAGAGCTGCGCATCGTGGCCGACCGTTCGTTGGTCCGACCCGCCTTCACCGTCACGATCGAGGGTGGCGCCCCCGCCGCCACGGCTTTAGGCGGAACCACCCCGCAGGAGCCCTGATGTCGCAACACAAGTCCGGACTGGTCGCGCTCGTCGGTCGACCCAACGCCGGCAAGTCCACGCTGCTCAACGCCCTCCTTGGCGAGAAGCTCGCGATCGTGTCCAACAAGCCGCAAACCACGCGCGATCGCATCGTTGGCATCTGGTCCGAGGACGACCTGCAGGCGATCCTCAACGACACGCCGGGTCTTCACGAGGCGTGGACGGAGCTCAACAAGGTGATGGTCAAGCGGGCCCGGGAGGCGCTGGCCGAGGCCGACGTCGTGTTGTGGGTCGAGGACATGGCCCTCGCCCCTGCCCGGGTTCGTCAGGGCAAGTCTGCGTTTGCCGGCGCCGAAGACGACGTCCTGCCGCTGCTCCAAGCGTCTGGCAAGCCCGTGATCCTCGCGGCCAACAAGATCGACGTCATCGAACCGCTCGCGCTGCTTCCCATCTTGGCCGAGGCGCATCGCTTGGTCCCGCTCGCCGCGGCGATCCCGCTGTCGGCCAAGACCGGCGACGGCGTCGACCGCCTGAAGCTTGAACTTCGTTCGAAACTCCCCTTCGGCCCTGCGCTGTACCCCAAGGACACCTGGACGGAGGCCACCGAGCGCTTCTTGGTCGCCGAAGCGATCCGCGAGCAGATCTTCTTGCAGACCCAACGCGAGATCCCCTATGCAGCGGCGGTGCGCATCGCGTCGTTCGACATCACCGAGCGCGAGCGTACGCCACGGGGCCTGATCCGCATCCGTGCCGACATCCTTCTCGAGCGCGACAGCCAAAAGGGCATCGTGATCGGCCAGAAGGGCGCGATGCTGAAGAAGATCGGCACCGCAGCGCGCCTCGCTGTCGAGCCGATCCTCGACGCCCAAGTGCACCTCGAGCTGTACGTCAAGGTGGAGCCGGAC
>JBJONI010000054.1:0-5899 GCA_046051915.1 Pseudomonadota bacterium | reverse complement strand
GTCGCAGGATCGGATCGGCGCCGCGTTTGCTACCGTACGGCGATGGGAGGGCCACGGATGGACAAGGCACGGGTCTCGTGGTGGTCGAACGCGCTCGGACGAAGCCTGACGGTGGCGCGCTGGGGTCGTGAAGGCACGCCGGTCGTGCTGTTCCCGACGGCGGGCGGCGACGCGGAAGAGTGTGAGCGGATGCTGATGATCCGGGTGTTGACCCCGTTGATCGAGGCGGGGCGCATCCACGTGTGGTCGGTGGACCACGTCGCCGGCTGGTCTTGGATCGACGACGATGTCCCCCCGCCCGTCAAAATCGAGACCCAGGAGCGGTACGACCGCTTCATCGCCCACGAGCTCGGGGAGCTGATGGCGCGCACGGCGCCGGGGCGACTCGCGATCGCCGCGGGCTACAGCCTCGGAGGCTTCCAGACCCTCGCCGCCGTCTGCCGCCACCCCGAGCGTTTTCGCGCCGGCGTCTGCATGAGCTCGGCTTACGACCTGTCGCCGCTCGTGGAGGGCCACCACACCGAGGCGTTCCATCACACGTCTCCGATGCACTTCCTCCCTTATTTGAACGACGAGCGGCAGCTCGCGCCGCTGCGAGAGCGGTTCCTGCTGCTCGTCCACGGGCGCGGACGCGTCGAGAAGCCGTGGCGAGGCTACGAAGTGGCGCAAGTGCTGGGGGCCAAGGGCATCCCCAACCGCGTCGACGTCTGGCCCGAGACGCACGACCACGACTGGGTCGCTTGGCGGGATCAGCTCCCGGGCTACCTCGACCAACTCGCGTGATCCCGCGCCGCGAGGCCTTGGCGCTCGCTGCGGGCTTGCTGTGGGGGCTCGGCACGCCGGGCTTCTGGGCGCCGTTGACCGCGCTCGCTGGCTGGGCGGCGCTCTCGCGCACCCTGCAAGGGGACCCCGTCGCCGACGCGCTCCGCTACCTCAGCACGGGCGCGGTGACGGCCAGCTTCGCCGCGGCTTGGCTGGGCCCCGACTTGGTCGACGCAGGCGTCGAGGACGGCCGGTGGCTCGCCGCCTCTTGGGTCGGGGCAGCCGCAGCCGGCCGGGGGATGCTCGGGGCGCTCGTCGGTCAGGCCGTACGGCGAGGCTGGACGCGTGGCGCCGCGTTCGCGCTCGGCGAGGGCCTGTGGGCCGCGCTCGCGCCGGTGGCGCTCTGGCTGCCGCTCGACCCCTCGTTGAGCCTCGGTCTCTCCCCCCTGTGGCTCGCGCCGGCCGAGGTGGCGGGGCCTGGGGGACTGGCGGCCACCTGGGCGTGGGTCGCGGCCACACGGCACCCGCTGGCGCTCGCGATCGGGCTTGGCGCCCTCGCCGTCGGCGCGCGCCCCTCGGCCGTCCCGACGCCGGGGATCGAAGTCGCGGCTCTGCAACCAGCGTCCGGCCCCGCCGTGACCGACGACCACGAAGCCCGTGCTCGGCTCAGCGAACACCTCGCGGCCCTCGCTGCCACCGCGCATGCCGAGGTCCTCGTCGGCCCCGAATCGTCGTGGCACCTCGACGCGTCCGCGTGGCCCGACCCACGTCCGACGCTCCTCGGCGCCCCGGGACCGCGGCGCCAGTCGGCCGTCCTGTCGGTCGAGCGCCAGCCGCAGGGCCGTGTCGACAAGCACCTCCCCACGCCCGGGACCGAGCGCCCCGTCCTCACGATCGGTCGTGACCGGTTGGACAAGGTAGACGGCGCACGCTCGATCGCGTTGGGGGCGTCCCGGGTCGGGGTCTTGATCTGCGGCGAGGACCTCGCGCCCGGTGGCGTGGCCGACGTGCTGGCCGAGCACCCAACCTGGCTCGCGCTGATGTCCAACGACAGTTGGAGCGTGTCGGGCGCGGGCGCGCGCTGGCACCATGCCGCGGCGGGACGACTCGCCGCATCGACGCGTCGACCCGTCGTCCGGGCCGCCCTGACCGGCCCGTCCGCGATCTTTGATGGCCGCGGGCGCGCCCTCGCGCAGACGGCGATGGGACAACCCGGCATCGCCGCCGCCCGCATCGCGCCAAACGACCCCGCCTGGTGCGGCGAAGACGTGTCTCGCTGGCTCGGGGTCGGCGCGGGCCTCGCGCTCGTCAGCCTTGGGCGGCGCCCGACCCCTGCGAGGCGATCTCCTTCTTGACGGCGTCCATGTCCAAGGCACGGAGCTGCCCGATCAGCGCTTCCAGTTGCGCGTCGCGCAGGAGGCCAGCCTGCATGTGCACGCCGATGCCATCGCGGAAGAAGGCCGTCGAAGGGATACTCTGAATGCCGAACATTCCGGCGAGCTGCGGCTCGGCCTCCGTATCGACCTTGGCGAACACGATGTCGGGGTGCTTGTCGCTGACCGCCTCGAAGATCGGGCCGTACGTGCGGCAAGGGCCGCACCAGGCCGCCCAGAAATCGAGGATGACAAACGCATTGTCGGTGATCAGCGACTCGAACCCGGCCGCGGTGGCGTGAACGATGGCCATGACGAATTCCTCCGGTCTCCGCTTCTATGCACGAACCGAGCCCCGCGCATGCGTCAGGGCGTGGGCGCCAAGATCGGCGGCGCGGCGCGCATCGCCGCGAGGGCGGCGGCCCCCGCCTCCTTCCAGGCCTGTTGCGCCGCCGTCAGCTCGTCGTCGAGCGCATCCGCCGTGGCGCGGTCCACAGCACCCGTGAGGTAGGCGCCGATCGCGCGTTCGCCGGTCGAGACGTACCGCTCCATCGCGGCCGCGTAAGCAGCCCAAGCCTCGCGCGCCCCCGCGTCGAGTGGACCGAGGTTCACCTCGATCTCCCGTCGGTCGAAGTCCCACAACGTCCGGATCGCCGTACGGAAGTGCGCGAGCATCGCACGGCGGTACATCACGGGGTTGTCCCCTTGGACCTTGCCGTAGTTGTGAAACGCCGTCAGCAGCATCTCCGCATCCCGCAGGCCGTTCTCGACGCGGCGCGCGATGTCGCTCCGAACGGCACCGGGGTCACGCAAGACGCGCGGCTGCGCCGAAAGCTCCAACCCGTCATGCTCAGCGAGAATCTTACGAAACGCCAGCTCCTCTTCCTTGGTCGATCGGCGTAGGTGGTCCACCGCCGAGGCCAGGGGCTCGCCGCCACCGGAACGAAGTTCGACGCCTAAGATCCGAGCGTCCTCGTAGAGACGCGCGATGCCGCTGAGCACGCGCACGCTGCCCCGCGAGCGGTTCATCCAATCCGCCGAGGACGCGTACAGGGTGTCGAAGCCCTGACAGGCCGACGCCAACGCGTCGGGGTTCACCGCTGGTGGGCCCGCCGCCGGCGTCCAGCCATCGAGCGTGCGCGCCAACGAGGCGCAGGGTTCGAGCAAGGCCAGCGCCCGATCGGCGATCTGCGGTGCCCCTTCCCCCAACGGCCCCTTGGGACGCGGCGGCGGCGTGCCTGGCGGCAACGATCCTTCCGCGGGCACCGAAGCGACGGCGCCCGCCGACGGCTCGGCCGGCACGTCGCCGCGCCCGCACGCGATCAGCCCGATGCACATCCACCCACCCCAGCCCGACGCGCGCATGCCGCCCCCCCAAACCCACGGTAACACCGCCGTCCGCGCATCCGTCATCGCGGTGCGTCGCCGTCGGGCGCCATCCACGTCGCAGCCCGTGCGGCTCGCCAAGAGCGCTCCGCCAAGGGTGTGGAGGCGAGGACCGCGAGCGCGCCTCGGTCCCGCGGCTCCGCCTCGCGGCGCCAGACGAACCAGGCGTACTCGATGCTGTCGTGTCCGACGCCATCGAAGGACGGGCGATCCGGGAGGACGAACACGTCGGGCGGGTGGGCACGCAGGAACCCGACCCGATGGGCGGTGCCCAAGAAGTTGAGCCGCAGCAACATCGCGGTGACGTTGGCCCGCGTCCGCGCCCACGTCACGAACGCGAGCGCGTCCTTGTAGGGAGGGTTCGTCATCACCACGTCCACGGGCCCGGGCTCCCACGAGAACGCGTCCCCGATGCTGAAGTGGTCGACACCTGGCAGCGGCGAAAGATGCGGCTCGGCTTCCGCGCGAACCTCACGGAGCGTCCACCGCACGTCGTCGCGCGACGCGGTGGCACGCACCATCGCGCCGCTTCCCGCGCACGGGTCGCACCATCGCCCCCCGGGCAACGGGACCGCCTCCAGCAAGCGGTGCACACACCAAGCGGGGGTCGGGTAGAAATCGGCCGCCGCGCGCGGGCGACCACGGTTCGTCGAGCTCAAGGCGCCCCCTCGGCCGCCGTCTATCGCCCCCAGCGCGCGTCGGTCAGCGCAGCGGCGACCCCAACGACGTCGCCAACGTCCCAGAAGTCGACCGCGATGACGTTGGGTCGCCAGCCCTTGTCGGCCTCACACGCCGCCACACGCGCTGACAGCGCCTCTGCCGTGTTCACCTGCGCCGCCCCTTCGCGCGTCGGCAACGGGGTGCTCAACCAATGGTTCAACAGGAACGCGCCCTCGCCCGGCGCACCTCGAAGCGGCTCACAATCCATCTCGGCCGCCGACCCGAAGTCGTACGCCGTGTCGAAGCCGCGCTCGTAGAACGACGTCCACGTCGCGGGCCCTGGGGCGTCGGTTTCGACGGTCAGCATCAGCGTCTGACCACGACGCGCCATCGCGCCGAACGTCGGCCAACCGGCGCCGTGGTCCCATGGCCAGAGCGCATCGCCCAAGCCCCCCGCATCGAGCGCGGCGAGCGTAGCCTCTGCCGCGGCACCATCCTGCACGATCCACAGCAGGGGCTCCGCGGGATGCGCCTCACGAAAGGCTGCGAAGACCGAGGCGACGTCTTCCAGCGGCTGCTGCCCAAGCGCGCAGGGCCCGTGGCACACCACGACCTCCCCCTGCACCTGCGTCGTGTCGATCAAGAACGCGCGGACCCCGCCCTCGAGTTGCGCCGCGAGACCCGTGTCCTGGTTCGGCAGCAAAAAACCGCTGTCACCTGCGTTGAACGCGTTGTGCGCCCCCGCAAGCGTGACGTCGAGCAGCGTCGCGGCGCACCGATCGACGCTGCCGAGGCAGCCGTCCGAGGGGAGGCAACCCGGGGACACGACGCCAAGACCCACCAGCCAAAGCGCGCGCATGCCGCCCCCCGGAGACCCGTAACGTGACAGTCCGGTGACAGCGCGTCCCAACGACGCTTCGTCCCCTCCGGTCGTGCGCCGCGGTAGAGGCGGCAACGGAGGCCGCATGTCGAGCTACCGCGCCATCGATGTCCAAGGCGGGCAATGTGTCCCCATCCGCCTCGAACGCCAACCGTTGCCCAAGGGTGCGCTCCGGATCGCCGTCACGGCGTCCGGCGTCAACCGCGCGGATCTGCACCAGCGTGCGGGTGCGTACCCGCCGCCTCCCGGTGCCAGCCCCATCCTCGGGCTCGAAGCCGCCGGCCGGGTGGTGGAGGTCGCACCGGATGTCGAAGGCTGGAAACCCGGCGACCGCGCGATGGCCCTGCTGAGCGGTGGCGGCTACGCCGAGGAGGTCGTCGTGCCCGCGGCGCACGCGCTCCCGATCCCGGACGCTGTCACCGACGAGGTCGCCGCCGCCTTCCCGGAGGTCTTCGCCACCGCCTGGCTCAACCTCGTCGACGAAGGTGGGCTGACGCGACGGCCGGCGGACACCTCCGTGCTGTTGCACGCGGGAGCCTCCGGCGTGGGAACCGCCGCGATCCAACTGTGCCGACACCTCGGCCGTGCCTGCTTCATCACGGCGGGTCGCCCCGACAAGGTCGCTTTCGCCGTCACGCTCGGCGCCGACGGCGGGGCCGTCCGTCACGCGGAGCCGTGGGCCGACGCGGTCCTACGCTGGCGCGCCAAAGGGGTCGACCTGATCCTCGACCCCGTGGGCGGGGCCTACCTCGACGACAACCTCCGGGTCCTTGCTGTCGACGGGGCGCTGTTGAGCATCGGGTTGCTCGGCGGTCGCACGGCGTCCCTCGACATGGGC
>JBJONI010000053.1:0-12534 GCA_046051915.1 Pseudomonadota bacterium | reverse complement strand
CGGGCCGGGCACCATTGAAGCTGAGTTGCGCGCGGGGCGGCAGAGCTGGCCCGACCTACATCCCGGCCTTCGGGCCGGGCACCATTGAAGCCGGTCCGCGGGCTTGCCGTCAACCTGGATCCCCCTTGCCTACATCCCGGCGTTCGGGCCGGGCACCATTGAAGCGACACCGTGGCGTGCGAGCGTGAGGCCTTGCGTTAGGACCTACATCCCGGCCTTCGGGCCGGGCACCATTGAAGCACCGTGCGCCCCGTCAGGCCCTGCCCGACGCCCCGCCCTACATCCCGGCCTTCGGGCCGGGCACCATTGAAGCTACATGCGCGAGGAGCGGGCAGGCATGGGGGGTCCACCCTACATCCCGGCCTTCGGGCCGGGCACCATTGAAGCACCGCCGCGCCGAAGCGGAACGACGCTTGCAGGACCCCTACATCCCGGCCTTCGGGCCGGGCACCATTGAAGCCTAACCGAAGGCGTCGATCTTCCCTGGTTGCGCTGGGCCCTACATCCCGGGCTTCGGGCCGGGCACCATTGAAGCGAGAAGTGGCTGTCGCGCTCCAACCTCGCGACCATCACCCACATCCCGGCCTTCGGGCCGGGCACCATTGAAGCGCGAACCCAACGTAACGGTGCAGGCGGTTCAAGATCCGCCCTACATCCCGGCCTTCGGGCCGGGCACCATTGAAGCCGGACGGCGCCCGGCAAGGCGTCGGCGATCGTCTTCGATCCTACATCCCGGCCTTCGGGCCGGGCACCATTGAAGCGTCGCTAGGTTGTTGTCGGTCTCGACACCCCCGTCCACCCTACATCCCCGCCCTCGGGCCGGGCACCACGGAAGCCACGCCGCGGCGAGCACGACCCCGCCGTGTCCCCGTGGGCGAAGGGGAAGCGGGCGCGTGGGAGATCAAACCGATCTGGCGACGCGCCCGCGACGAGGCGCTGCGCCGTGGGCTCGCGGGCTTGGGCCTGCTGGAGGTCGGCGCGCACCGGTCCCCCGCGAGAGGTGGCCGCCGTCAACCCCGCCATGGCGCCCGGCTGCGCGTCCACGCCACCAGCGAGCGCCGGGGCGGTGGACGCGCCGTGCGAGGTTTGGGCCCTGGTGACGTCGGTGGGCCGCTGGGTCGTGCTGGGCGCCTGCTCGTCGGCGAGGCCACCTGGGCGCGGACGACGTGGATGCCAGCGCTCGACTCAGCCGATTCGGCGCTCCGCGAGGCTCTGGTTCAGGCGCCCGAGCAGGCCGTCGACCTGTTCGGCGCCTCTCATCGTGGCCCGCCACGCGTCGGGGATGCCGGCCACGCCGACCCTGAGACCGGCCAGCCCGCCCGCGACGCACGCCGTCGTGTCCGTGTCGCCCCCGAGCCCGATCGCCGCGCGCACCGCCGCGGCGTAGTCCTGCCCGCCCACGCGCAGCGCGTGCCGCGCGCCGTGCAGCGTGTCGACGACGTAGCCCGAACCCGTCGGCCCGCCGGTGGTCAGCGCGACCTCCAGCTCCGCGGCGCGCGCCGCGTCCCCGGCGTAGGCCGCGCGCAGGCCGGCGCACGCCGCGTCGAACCCGTCGGGGTCGCCCTCCATGCGCCGCCGGGCCCACAGGCAGACGAGCGCGCAGACGACGCCGCTGCGCAGGTGGCCGTGGGTGGGTAGCCCCGATCGCTCGGCGTCCGCGATGAGCGACGCGTCGTCGCCCGCATGCCAGAGCGCGAGCGGCAGCACCCGCATCAGCGCGCCGTTGCCGTTGGCCCGCGCGTCCGCGCGCCCGGACGTCGCGGCAGGCACCCCGCGGCGCAGCGCGTGGAGCGCTTCCTGCGTTTGCACGCCGCAGTCGAACACGCGCCCGTCGGGGGTGTACGCGCCGCGGTGGAACCAGGCGAGCAAGCGCGCGCCGAAGTCGTCGAGGTCGAGCCGCCCCATCGTGAGCAAGCTGTCGAGCAGGGCGAGCGCCTGCGCGCCATCGTCAGACCAAGTGCCCGGCGGCGTGCCGAGGTGCGCGCGCCGAAACCCGGCTGGCGGGGTCATGTCCAGCAAGTGCGCCGGAGGCAGGGCGTCGGCGTCGTGAAACTCGTACGGCACGCCGACGGCGTCCGCGACCAGCAGCCCCCACAGCCCGCCCGCCACCTGGTCCGCGCGCGTCGTCACAGCGCCTCCCGCGACGCGGTCAGGTTCCTCGTCCAATGTCTGTAACGTGCGGTCCCACCTCGAAGGGAGAGGGGACATCCAGCACCCGTCGGGCCTACCCCAAGCCCCATCCGAGCGCCACGCCGCGTGCATCGGTCCCCGCGCAGCCACGTTCGGACACCGTGGGCGACCCGCACCGACCGAACGCGCAGCCGCCCTCGTCGCGTCCGCCCAACCCGCGCCCCCAGACCACCACGTCCCGCGCGACCCACGTCCGCGGTCGTGAGGCCCCCGCCCTCCCACCCGACCGCCACCGCCTCCGACGTTCACCGCGTCCAACCCACTCCCACCCCATCCGTCCCGCCCTACCTCCCCGGCGTGGCGCGCGTCGTCTCGGGGTCCGGCGGCTCTCGGAGCGGGCAGGCGCTGTCGGCGAGCGCGGTGACCAGGGGCTCGTAGGCGTACGCGAGGAACGCGCGCGTCTGCGGTGCGACGCGTCGCGAGCCCGCGTGGAGCAGATGAATCGGCGTGGCGGGGGGCGCATGGTCTTCGAGCACGGCCTGCAAGCGGCCGGCGCGCAGGGCCTGGAACACCACGGGCGTCGGCAACCTCGCCACGCCGGCGCCTTGTTCGGCCGCGGTGCGGAGCACGACGAAGTCGTCGCTGACGAGCCGCCCGCGGACGGGGACTTGGAGGGCCTTCTTGCCGTTGTGGAACGTCCAACTCGGGCTGGGCACCGTCCCGGCCTTGGCGAACCGCAAGCACCGATGCGTCGCGAGGTCCGCGGGGCGCTCTGGCACGCCCTCCTGCTGAAAGTACGACGGACTCCCCACGATGCGGTAGGTCGAACTCCCGATCCGTCGCGCGACGAGCGAGGAATCCGGGAGCTCGCCGGCGCGGATCGCGACGTCGAAGCCTTCGGAGATCAGGTCGACGGGGCGGTCGGTGAGCAACACCTCCAGGTCGACCGCCGGGTACGCCTCGAGGAACCCAGCGACGATCGGCGCGAGGAAGCGCTCTCCCAGCGACACGGTGGCGGTGATGCGCAGCCTTCCCCGCGGCTCGTTGCGCAACGCCATCACGGCCGTGCCCGCCGCCTGAAGCCCCGCGAGCGCCGGCTCTGCCTCGTCGAGGAACGCGACGCCGGCCGCGGTCAGCGCCACCGCGCGTGTGGTCCGGAGCAGCAACTGCACCCCGAGCTGGGTCTCGAGCTCGGCGACCCGGCGGCTCACCGTGCTCGTCGGCATCGCCAACGCCGCCGCGGCCGCCCGAAAGCTGCCGGCTTGCGCCACGTGGACGAACACTTGGGCGCTGTTGAGGTCGAAGTGGGCCATATTTGGGACAATCTATCTCGGAAAACCGGGATTGTCCATGATTTGGCGGGAGCGCATAGGGAGGGACACCACCCCCCTCGGCAACGGAGCCGCGCATGAACCTGCTCACCCCCGTCGAACTGGGCGCCTTGCGCCTGAGAAACCGCGTCGTGATGGCCCCGATGACCCGCAGCCGCGCCGACGCCTCGGGCGTCCTTCGGCCGTCGACGGCGACCTACTACGCCCAGCGTGCGACCGCGGGCCTGCTGGTGACCGAGGCGGTGAACGTCTCTCCCGACGCTGTCGGTTCGCCGCTGACGCCCGGCATCTGGACGGACGCACACGTCGACGCGTGGCGTGCCGTGACCGACGCCGTCCACCGCGAGGGCGGCACGATCGTCCTGCAGCTTTGGCACACCGGCCGGGTGGGGCACTCCGAGGTTCGAGGCGGCCGTCTCCCGGTCGCTCCGTCGGAGATCGCGATCGAAGGCCAGAAGCACTTCACGGCGAGCGGCCCCAAGGACTACGAGACCCCCCGCGCCCTGACGACGGAGGAGGTCCGCGCGACGGTCGCGGACTTCGAACGCGGCGCGCGCAACGCCAAGGCCGCGGGGTTCGACGGCGTCGAGCTCCACGGGGCGTTCGGCTACCTGCCGCATCAGTTCCTCTCGGACTCCTCGAACCAGCGCACCGACGCGTACGGCGGCAGCGTCGAGAACCGCGCGCGCTTTGTCGTGGAGACCCTGCAACGCCTCGTCGGCGTCTGGGGCCCTGGCCGCGTCGGCCTGCGTCTGTCGCCCACGCTCGCCTACAACGGCATGGGCGACTCCGACCCGTTGGCGACCTACACCCACCTCCTCTCGGCGTTGAACGACCTGCCGCTCGCCTACCTGCACCTGATGCGCGCGACGCCGGACCGTGAGCGCTTTCCGACCTGGCCCCAGGACGTCGTCTCGACGTTTGCGCCGCTGTTCCGCGGGGCGCTGATCCTCAACGGGGGCTACGACCGTGACACGGCGGATGCGGCCGTGACCGCTGGCGTGGCGAGCGCCGTCTCGTTTGGCGCGCCGTTCATCGCCAACCCCGACTTGGTGCACCGGTTCGCTGTGGGCGCTGCGCTCGCCGAAGGCGACCGACGGACGTTCTACGGGGGCGGCGACGAGGGCTACGTCGACTATCCCGCGCTGCAAGGCGGGCTCCTTGCGCGCCCGAAGGGCTATTGGCTCGTGCTCGCCACCGTGACCGACCCCGCCCGATTCGGGGCCTACACGGCGCTCGCGGGCCCGACGATCGCTCGCTACGGCGGCCGTGTCTTGGCGCGGGGAGACGTCGCCGAGGTCGTCGAGGGCGCCGTGGCGCGTCGCCCGTTCCTCGTCGAGTTCCCGTCCCTCGACGCGGCACGGGCCTGCTATGCCTCGCCCGACTACCAGCACGCCATCGCGCTGCGGGAGGGCGCGGCGGTGTTCGACATCGTCGTCCTTGAGGGACCCGCCGCCCCGACGGCGCCCGCGACGGCCTGACCGCGGCCCCGCCCGCCGGACGCCCGGTCGGACTGGCCGCTTGGGCTACCGCCGCCTTCCCCGGATCCAAGCGAGGACGGCGAGGGCGGCGGGCCATGCGGCCGACGGGGCGCTCGCGCAACCGCACGCAGGACCGGGGAGGACGCTCGGCGGCGCGGTGTCGGCGGTCTCGGCGGCAGGCGCCGTGTCGCCGGGGGTGTCGGTGCGCGTCGGCGGCGCCTCTTCGGGCCGGCAGTCTGCGCGGCGGTCGTGGTCGGCGTCGGTGCAGGCGGGACCGGCGAGGAGCGGGGTGGCCTGCAGGCCGGGGCTCGGCGGCATCGTCAGCGCCTCGCCGAACCCGTCCCCGAGGCTCGGGTGGCAGACCAACGACGTGCCGTCGAACCCGCACAGATCGGCGCGGCCGTCGCCGGTGACGTCGGCGAGACGGATCGAGCGGGCGCGGTCGAGGTCGGTCCAACCCGCGTCGTCCGACCAAGCCGGCCCGTCGAAGCGCTCGGTGTGGGCGGCGCCGTCCCAGCCTGCACAGCGCACGCCGGCGTTGGCGCGGGCGCACAGGTCGAGGTCGCCGTCGCCGTCGACGTCCCCGACCACGAACGTCCACGCGTTGGACGGGTCGTTCCACCCGGTCTCATCGCTCCAGCGCGGGCCCTGCCGCGCCTCGGAGAAGCCGTCGTCGGTGGCGAGGTGGCAGTCCCACCCCTCCGCGGTGCGCCCGCACAGGTCGTCGCGCCCGTCGCCGTCGACGTCGTCGAGCGTGATCGACGCCCAGTGGGTCGCGGCGGACCAGCCGAGGTCTTCGCTCCACCCCGGGCCGACGCGTGCGGCGCCGAACCGCCCGTCGGCGAACGGATAGCAGCGCATGCCGACGTTGGCCCGCGCGCACAGGTCGGCGCCGCCGTCGCCGTCGATGTCCCCGAGCAGCAGCGTCCCGTAGTTGTCGATGTCGTCCCACGACGACGCGTCCGAGAGCTCTGGCCCGTCGAACGTGGGCCCGAACCCTTGCGCCGTCGCGAGCGCGCACCGGACGCCGAGCACGCTGCGCAGGCACAGGTCGTCGCGCCCGTCGCCGTCGAGGTCGGCGGCGCGCAGGGTCGCGGCCACGCGGTCCACGGCGTGCGCCTCGTCGGTCCAGGCGGGCCCGGGCCGCGGGGTGGCGAAGCCGTCGGCGGCGACCCAGCACGCCACGCCGTCGACCCGACGCGCACAGAGGTCGGTGCGTCCGTCGCCGTCGACGTCGGCCGAGAGCCAGCGCGTCCACCCCAACCGATCGGCGTCGTCGGGCAGCCCGATCCCGAGCGGCGCCACCTCGCCGAGCCCAGCCGGCCCCCCGAGGGCGACGCCCCAGCCGGCGTCGGTGTGGACCAGCGCGTCTGCGCGTCCGTCGCCGTCGACGTCGGTGGCGCGGTCGCGCCGCTGCACGGCGAACGCCATCGCGTCGGTGAGGAACGGCGTGCCGTCGCAGGTGCGCGCGGGCAGGCCGTCGTACGGCCCTTGGTCGACCCACGCCATCGGTCCTGGCGCGCACGGCCCGAGGAAGGGATCGACGTGCGCGCCGCGGGTGTTGGTCGCGCCGAAGTGCAGGTGAGGACCCAGCGAGTTGCCGGACGAGCCGACCTCGCCGAGCTTGTCGCCACACCCGACGCTGTCGCCGACCTGGACGACGACCGACCACTGCTTGAGGTGCCAGTACCAGGTCTCCCGGCCGTCGGCGTGGCGCAGCTTGACGTAGTTGCCCGTGCCGCAGTCGGCGGTGGTGCAGCGGTCGTACTCGCCGTCGGCCGCGGCGATCACCACCCCGTCGGCGGCAGCGGTCGCCGGACGACCGGCGTCCATGCAGGCCCAGCTCCCGCAGCCAAAATCCGTGCCGGTGTGCCCCTCGTAGTGTCCTTGGCGGCAGTTCCAGTCCTGGCCGCCGTCGTCGCGGTACGCCGTGACGTAGAACGCGTCGTAGTCGGCGGCGGAGGTGGGAAAGCTGTAGGACTGCGCCGCGGCGCCGCCGAGCAGGGCGGTCAGGAGGCCGATCATCGGGGCACGGCCACGGCGTGCGGCCCATCTTCGGCCTGCCAGCGCAGCCAGGCGCCGTCGAACCACGGCGGCCCCGAGACAGGGTTGGGAACGAACCCCGCGGGCGGACGCCCCACCGCGCGCGGTCCGCCGTTCGTCAAGCGGCGTGCCTGCGCGTCGCCGGGCTGCCACAGCCACAGGCCGACCACGCCGTTGTCGTCGCTGGAGGAGACCCAAGCGAGCCGGTCCCCGTCGTCGTCGATCGCGAGCCATTGGGGCGGGTGCGGGGCGACGAACACGGTGTGGGCTTGCTCCTCTCCCGCAGGACCCTGGGTGAGGACCTCGACGACGCCTCGCGACGACGGCCCGGGCGCGGTCCGTGACCGTGCGCGCACCCGGCCGTCGGCTGACCGCACCGACGCTTGGAAGGTCACGTCCCCGAGCGGCGCGCCGGCGTCGGGCGGTGGGGCGGTCCCGTCACGGCCGTCGCTGCCCCCACACCCGATCGCGGACCAGGCGAGGGCGGCGAGGGCGCAACCCCAGGGTCGACGAGCGCGCACAGTCCACCTCGAACGCTGCTTGGACCCTAGCATGCCCGCGCCAACCTGCTCACGGGCGGTCGGGGGTGTGGCGCTCGACGGTCACGTCCGTCGGGGCCTGGCCTTGCAGGATCGCGCCCACGTCCGGATCGGTGCTGCCGAGCACCGCGGCGGTGGCGAACGCGCCGACGTCCTGCACGAGCCACGTCATGCCCGCGTCGTGCGCGAGCGTCTCGCAGCCAAACGGCGAGGTGATGAAGCTGTTGTGGCAGGCGCCCTCGACGTGCAGCCAGGTCATGTCGACGCCCTCGGTCTGGGCGAGCGCCCATTGCGCGTCGGCCCGAAAGTCGGCGCTGCCGGTGTACTGCCGCACCGGCGCGGTGACCTCGGCATAGCCGCCCGCACCGACGAGGCCGTCCGCCGTGCCCGCCATCGGGGCGATGGCGACCACCCGCGCGTCCTTGCCGCCGTCGGCCAGCGCGCGCGCGCCGTCGGGCCCACACGCGCCGCCCTCGCAACGCGCGGCGACCGCGTCGGCTTGCGGGCGCGCGCCCCCGACGAGCCAGGCCGACTGTCCGCCGTAGGAGTGCCCGATCGCGAGCACCCGCGTCGTGTCGAGCCGGCCGGCGAGGGGGTCGGAGGACGGCAGCGCGTCGAGCGCGTCGAGCGCCGCGGAGAGGTCGCCGGCGCGGACGAGGTCGTAGGTCGGGTCGTGCGGCCCATCGTCGACGAGCGTGTTCCCCGTGTGATCGGGCGCCACCACGACCCAGCCGAGGCGGGTCAGGTGCCGCGCGACCTCGGCCGCGACGCCGCCGTAGCCTTGGTAGCCGTGGCTGTAGACGGCGACCGGGTACGTGCAGCCGGGGCTTGGCGCGCGCAGCGGCGCGTCGACCCACGAGGCCGCGTCCGGGAAGAACGAGAGCCACTCGGCGGCCTCGCCCGAGGTCGCGTCGGTCGGGTACCACACGGTGAGCGGGATCTCGCGCGTCGCACCGGTCCAGGGCACCGTCCACCCGGTCGACGTCTGGCGCACGCCGGCTGGGGCCGACAGGTCGGGCGCGACCAAGCCCAACGTGCCGCACGAGGCCGGTGCTTCGAGCGACGGCTCCTCGGTCGTGCACCCCCACGCCAACGCGACCCCCAGCCAAGCTGCGCGCATCGCGCCTCCTCCGCCGCACGGTACCATGCGCCCGATGCCGGGCGCGTCCTGAGGCGTCCGACGCGACGCCACGGCCTCGGTCGCGGGGCGACGGCTCAGGCGATCACGTGGTCACCGCGCCGGAACCAAGCGGCCATCGCCCGGTAGACGAACGAGAAGCCGGGGAAGATCGCGACGACCTTCCCGGACGGGTGCTGGTACCAGCTCTGACACCCGCCGTCGGTCCACACGCTCCCCGCCATCGCGCGGTGGACCCAGTCGGTGTAGCGCGCCTCGGCCGCCGCGGTCGGCTCGATCCGGTCGGCGCCGCGCCCGAGCACCGCGCGGATCGCGCGCGTCACGTACGCGAGCTGGCTCTCCATCACGAACAGCGCCGAGGTGTGCCCGATCCCGGTGTTGGGTCCCATCAGAAGGAACAGGTTCGGCATCTTGGGGACGCTCGTCCCAAGGTAGGCGCGGGGGAACGGGGTGAACGCCGCGTGGAGCGTGGCGCCGTCGCGGCCGACGACGTCGGGCGTGTCGGGCCGGTCGTGGACGGAAAACCCCGTCGCCCACACGACGACGTCGACGTCGAGCGCCGTGCCGTTCGCGGTGACGAGCCCGGTGGGCGTCATCCGGGCGACCCCGTCGTCGCGGTCGTGCAGGGTGACGTTGTCCCGCTGCAACGCCGGGTAGAGCGTGTTCGACAGCACGACCCGCTTGCACCCGAGCTGGTAGTCGGGCGTCAACCGCGCGCGCAGCGTCGCGTCGCGGACTTGGCGCCGCAGGTGGGCGAGGGCCCGTTGGCGTCCTCGCCACTCCAGCAGCCAGGGCGCGTGCCGAAACGCGATCACCCGGAGCTCGAGCGCTACGTAGATGGCGGCGCGCAGCATCGTTTGGCCCCACCCCGTCCGGAGCAGCGCGCGTTGCCGCGGCGTGAACGTATGGTCGGGGCGCGGCATCACCCAATGCGGCGTGCGCTGGAACACGTGCAGGTGGGCCACGTCCTGCGCGATCGCCGGGATCACCTGGCTCGCGCTCGCGCCGCTGCCGATCACCGCGACGCGGCGCCCGGCGAGGTCGAGCCCGGTCGGCCAGGCGTTGGTGTGCACCATGCGGCCGCCGAACGAGGCGGCGCCGGGGACGTCGGGGACGAACGGGGCGCTCAGGGGGCCCGCGGCATGCACCACGAAGCGGGCCCGCCACGGTTCACCGTCGGTCGTGACCTCCCAACGGGCGCTCTCCTCGTCCCACCGCATCGCGACGACGTTGGTGTGGAGGTGGACACGGTCGCGCAGGCCGGCTTCGTCGAGCACCGCCTCGGTGTACGCCGCGAGCTCAGGCTGCTTGGCGTACAGCTCCGTCCAGTCCCACGGCCGGCTCGCGTGTCGGTACAGCGGCGAGGGGACGTCGACGGCGGCCCCCGGGTAGGTGTTCTGCCGCCATGTGCCCCCCGCGAACCCGCGCCGTTCGAGCAGGGCGACATCGTGCACGCCGATGCGCCGCAGCGCGAGGGCCGCCGCCTGCCCGCCAAAGCCCGAGCCGATGATCAGGACGGTGACCTCGCGCATGCCACGCTCCGTGGACGTCTTAGCCCGCCGCGCGTGCGCTGGGGCTTGAGCGCGCGGCCCGTGCCGATTAGGGCGTGGTTCCCGCGAGGTTTCCATGGCGCTGCTGCCCATCCTCACCGCCCCGCACCCCGTGTTGTCGGCCAACGCGCGCGACGTCGCGCCGAGCGAGATCGACGACGCCCTTCGTCAGCGGCTGTCGGACATGGCCGAGACGATGTACGCCGCGCCCGGCGTCGGGCTCGCGGCACCGCAGGTGGGGGACTCGCGCCGGATCATCGTGATCGATCCCGGCGAGGACGGCGGCTGCGGCCTGCTCAAGATGATCAACCCGACGATCACGGCGAAGTCGGACGAGACGATCACGTGGCGCGAGACCTGCCTCTCGGTGCCCGATCTCGACGTCGACACGCGCCGGGCCAAGCACATCCAGGTCGAATGGCTCGACGAGACCGGCGCGGCGCGCGCGCAGGCGTTCCATGAGTTCGAGGCGATCGTCGTGCAGCACGAGCTCGACCACCTCGTCGGCACCGTGCTCCTCGACAAGGTCAGCCACTTCCGCAAGTCGCGCTACCTGCGCCGTCTGCGCGGCTGACGCGGATGGACGTCGTCATCGGAGGCGGCGTCGCGGGGTTGATGCGCGCCTGGGCGCTGGCTTCGATGGGGCGCGACGTCACGCTGTTCGAGGCGTCGGGCCGTGTGGGTGGGGTGGTTCGGACGCGGCGGATCGAGGGCGCGCTCGTCGAGCTCGGGCCTCAGTCGCTGCGGGTGACCCCGGCCCTGTGGCGGTTGATCGAGCGCCTCGGGTTGACGTCGGCGGTGGTCCCCGCAGCCGCGGCGTCCAACGGACGCTTTCTCTGGGACGGGGTCGCGCTTCAGCGCCTTCCCGACGGCCCGATCGGCGTAGGCTTGGCGCCGTGGGGCGGATGGCGTCGCGTCGCGTCGCTGTGGGCGGAGACCCGACGCCCTCCCTCGCGCGGCCCACAGACGGCGTCGTTGGGCGCATGGGTGCGGCATCGGTTCGGGCCGGGCTGGGAAGACCTGCTCGCGGCGGGCATCGGTGGCGTGTTCGCCGGTGATCCCGAGGCGCTCGATGCGGCGCTCGCCGCGCCCGGTCCGGTCGCTTGGGAGCGCGCCTGGGGCAGCGTGTTGCGCGGTGCCAGCAAGACGGCCTCCGCCCGCGCCGTGCCGCGCGCCCCCGCTTCGATGGTCACGTTCCGCGACGGGATGCAGGTGCTGCCGGATACGTTGGGGGCGGCCCTCGGACGGGTCGTGCGGCTCGGCGTGACGGTCGAGCGGGTGACGCGTCGCGGCCGCGGCTGGCGGATCGAGACGAGCCGGGGTGGGCTTGACGCGCGCGCGCTGCACGTGGCCGTCCTCCCCGACGTCGCGTCGGCGTGGTTCCCCGATCTGCCGGTTGCGCCGTGCGCCCCGGTCGCGGCGGTGCATCTTGGGTGGCCGCGTGAGGCGGGCGACCGGCGGGGTTTTGGCTGGCTCGCGCCGCCGTCGTGCTCGCCCGAGGTGCTCGGCGCGCTGTGGGTCAGCTCGACGTTCCCCGGACACGCGCCCGGTCAGGCGATGGTCCGCGTGCTGCTCGGGGGCACGCGTGCCCCCGGTCTCGTCGAGGCGTCCGACGACGCGCTCGTGACGGCGGCGCGTGCGGCCGTCGCCAAGGTCGAGGGTCGCGACGCGCGCCCCGCTTGGGTCCACGTCGCACGCCACCGCGGCGGCATTCCACAGCCGCCACCCGGGCACGCCGAGCGCCTGTGGGCGTGGGAGTCTGCGAACCCCGGTGTGGCGATGCTCGGCTGGGGCTGGCGAGGGCCCGGCCTGTCGACGCTGGCCGACGAGGCGCTGTCGGTCCTCGGTTGACAAGCGGCCCCGGCCGGGGCTCTGCTTGCGGCGGAGGTGGTGGTGAAGACCTACGAGATGAACTGGGACTGCGGCGGCTGCGGCACCAAGGGCCTGCTCGGCAAGACGCATCGCCACTGCCCGGTCTGCGGGATGCCCCAGGACCCGGACAAGCGGTATTTTCCGCCCGAAGACCAGAAGGTCGCGGTCGAGGACCACCCGTTCGTGGGCGCCGACAAGCGGTGTCGGGCGTGCGATGCCCCCGTCGTCGCGACGGCGGCGTTCTGCGGCGTCTGCGGATGCCCGACCGATGCGGCCCGGGAGGCCAAGCGTCGGGAGGACGTGGTCCTGCAGGACGGCGCGGTGGTCGCGCCGGTCACCGACGCCGCGCCGCCCGCATCCGGCTCGAACAAGACGTGGTGGGTGCTCGGCGCCGTCGTCGCAGCGTTCGTCGTGATCGGCGTGTTGGCGAGCTGGACCTCGGAGGCGACC
>JBJONI010000052.1:0-5723 GCA_046051915.1 Pseudomonadota bacterium | reverse complement strand
GATCTGGTCCACCGGCGTGTCGGTCGCGCCCGGGTGGATCGCCGCGCCCGAGGCCGCGACCGCGTGGTACGCGTCCGCCGCGTGGCTGCCCGCGGTGTCGTCGCAGTCGCTGCCCGCCGCGCCGGTGCCCGGCGCGCTGGTGCTGCCATAGTTATCCGCGTCCGCGTCCATCATGCAGCCGCTGGTGTCGAGCCAGCCGCCCGTGCCGTTCGTGCGCGGGAACGCAGAGGCCGCGTTCGTTCCGGTGTCGAGGCAGTCCTGGCTGTCGTTGGCCTCGTCCGTCGTGCCGCTGGCGTCCAGGTCGGTACAGTCGAGGTCGGCCTTGGTGCTCGTCGACTCGAAGGTCAACGCGCTGCCGTAGGTGTCACTGTCCGCGTCGGTGTAGCAGGTGTCGACGCCCGCCGTGCCCGCGTTGATCGACCGACCGGAGCAGTTCTGGTCGATGCCGTCCGCAGGCGTGTCCGTGAGGCCCGGACGCAGGGCGTTGCCGTTCGCCGCCACGTTGTGCCACGCGTCGGCCGCGTGGCTACCAGCCGTGTCGTCGCAGTCAGCGCCGGCCACGCCGGTGCCCGGTGCGGTGGTGCTGCCGTACTTGTCGCCGTCCGCGTCCATCATGCAGCCGGAGCTGTCGAGCCAGCCGCCCGAACCGTTCGTGCGCGGGAAGGCCGACGCCGCGTTGGTACCGCTGTCGAGACAGTCGGTGTTGACCGTGGCCTCGTCCGTCGTGCCACTCACGTTCGGGTCCGTGCAGTCCAGGTCGGCGAACGCGCCCGTCGACTCGGAGGTCGAGGTACCGCCGAACGTGTCGCTGTCCGCGTCGACGTAGCAGGTGTCGACGCCCGCGTTGCCCGCGCCCACCGAGCGGCCCGAGCAGTTCTGGTCGATGCCGTCCGCCGGAGTGTCCGTCGCGTTCGGACGGATCGCGTTGCCGTTCGCCGCCACGTTGTGCCACGCGTCCGCCGCGTGACTCCCGGCCGTGTCGTCACAATCCGTACCGGCGGCGCCGGTGCCCGGGGCAGTGGTGCTGCCGTAGTTGTCCGCGTCCGCGTCCATCATGCAGCCGGTCGTGTCGAGCCAGCCTGCCGTGCCGTTCGTGCGCGGGTAGGCGGAGGCGGCGTCGGTGCCGACATCCAGGCAGTCCTGGCTGTCGTTCGCCTCGTCCGTCGTGCCGCTCACGTTCAGGTCCGTGCAGTCCAGGTCCGCGGCCGCGCCGGTGGACACCAGCGTCGTCGTGCTGCCGTACGTGTCACTGTCCGCGTCGGTGTAGCAGGTGTCCACGCCAGCCGTGCCTGCGCCGACCGAGCGCCCCGAGCAATCCTGGTCGATGCCGTCGGCCGGCGTCTCCGTCGCGTTCGGGCGGATCGCGTTGCCGTTCGCCGCCACGCTGTGCCACGCATCCGCCGCATGGCTGCCGGAGGTGTCGTCGCAGTCCGCGCCCGCAGCGCCCGTGCCGGGCGCGGTGGTGCTGCCGTACTTGTCGCCGTCGGCGTCCATCATGCAGCCGGACGTGTCGAGCCAGCCGCCCGAACCGTTCGTGCGCGGGAACGCGGACGCCGCGTTCGTCCCGCTGTCGAGGCAGTCCGCACCGGCCGCACCGGTGCCGGGCGCCGAGACGCTGCCGTAGTTGTCCCCGTCCGCATCCATCATGCAGCCGGTCGCGTCCAGCCAGCCGGACGTACCGTTGGTGCGCGGGTAGGCCGACGACGCGTTGGTGCCGACGTCGAGGCAGTCCTGGCTGTCGTTGGCCTCATCCGTCGTGCCGCTGACGTTCGCGTCCGTGCAGTCCAGGTCCGCGAACGCGCCGGTCGACACGAGGGTCGTCGTGCTGCCGAAGGTGTCGCTGTCCGCGTCGGTGTAGCAGGTATCGACGCCGGTGGTGCCCGCCCCGACCAGGCGACCCGAGCAGTCCTGGTCGATGCCGTCGGCCGCGGTCTCCGTCGCGTTCGGGTGCAGCGCGTCGCCGCTCGCCGCCACGTTGTGCCATGCGTCCGCAGCGTGGCTGCCCGCGACGTCGTCGCAGTCGCTACCGGCCGTACCGGTGCCAGGCGCGGTGCGGCTCGCGTAGTCGTCGCCGTCCGCGTCCATCATGCACGCGGTCGCGCCGCCCGTCTCGTTGGGCGCGGCGCCCGGGAACGCGTTGGCGGAGGAATCGAGGCAGTCCTGGCTGTCGTTGGCCTCGTCCGTCGTGCCGCTCACGTTCTGGTCCGTGCAGTCCAGGTCCGCCGCGGCACCCGTCGACACGAGCGTCGTGCTGCTGCCGAACGTGTCGCTGTCCGAGTCGGTGTAGCAGGTGTCCACGCCCGCCGTACCGGCGCCGACCGAGCGACCCGAGCAATCCTGGTCGATGCCGTCGGCCGCAACCTCCGACGCGTTCGGGCGGATGGCGTTGCCGTTGGCGGCCACGCTGTGCCACGCATCCGCGGCGTGGCTCCCCGCCGTGTCGTCGCAGTCGGCGCCAGCGGCGCCGGTGCCCGGCGCGCTGGTGCTACCATACTTGTCGCCGTCCGCGTCCATCATGCAGCCGGAGCTGTCGAGCCAGCCCGACGCGCCGTTCGTGCGCGGGAAGGCCGACGCGGCGTCGGTGCCGCTGTCGAGGCAGTCGCCGTTCGCGAGCGTCCGCGGGGCCTCGCCCGCGGCGGCACACGACTTCTCGGGGCTGAGCACGCGCAGGCCCGAGGCGACCGCCGTCTCGAGGTGCGCGGCGTCCTGGCCGGCCGTGTAGGACGGACCGACGCGGTAGCTGTCGCCGTCCGCGTTGACGTAGCAGTACTCGGTCTCGTTCGTGCAGTCGTCGTCGTCCTCGTTGCCGACGATCTCGGTCGCCGCGGGGTTGTCCGACCCAGACGAGTCGTCGCAGTCGGTCCCGGCGGTGATCGTGGTGCTCTCGGTCGGGACGACGTTCGCAAGCACGATGGCGGTCGCGACGTCACGCGACGCCATGCGACGGTCGTCGTCGCCGTAGCCGTCCTGGTCCGCGTCCATCATGCACGCGGTCGCGCTGTCGTTCTCGGCCGCACCCGGGAAGGTGCGCGTCGCCTGGGCGTGCACGCCCGTGTTGTCGATGCAGTCGCCGTTGGGCACGGTCGCGGCGGCCTCGCCGGCGTCGCCGCAGTCCATGTCCGCCGAGCCCCCGCTGCTGGCCGTCCAAAGCGTGGAGGTCACGCCGGACGTGAGCTGCGCACCCGCGGGACCGACGCGGTACCCGTCCCCGTCGCTGTCGACGTAGCAGATCTCCTTGCCGTTGCAGTCCTCGTCGTCGAGGTTGCCGATGGTCTCGGTCGCGCCGGGGTAGTCGGCGTCGTCGGTATCGTCGCAGTCCGGCGTCGCCTGAGAGGGCGCGCGGTTGACCTCCGCCGCGGTCGCGCAGAGGCCCGCGTCGAGGGCGGCGATCCCGATGGAGTCGACGCGCGCCGCACCAGAGGCCGCGTAGTTGTCGTCGTCGTCGTCCGCGAGGCAATCGTCGTGCGTGTCGCAGTCCTCGTCGTCGCCGTCGCTCACGATCTCCGTGCCGCCCGGGAAGTCCTGCGCGCTGGAGTCGTCGCAGTCGGTGCCCATCACGAGCATGGTGTCAGGCGTGGCGTCGGTCTGCGGGGTCGCCTCGAGGGCCATGAGAACGCCCGCGCCCTCAACGGCCGCGTCGGCGTAGGAATCGCGCGCCGCCTGACCGCCGTCGTCGTCGCCGAAGCCGTCGTTGTCGGCATCCATCATGCACGCGACCGGATCGTCGCTCGGCGCGGCGCCCGGGTAGGCGAACGCGGCGTCGGGGTGGAGCGCCTCGTTGTCGAGGCAGTCGCCGTTGGCGGACTCGGCACCGTCGGGCGTCGCGCCGTCGGCGGCGGCCGCGGGCACCCCGGCGACGTAGAACGCGGGCGCCTCGCCCAGGCCGGAGCAGTCCATGTCGGCGCTCGCGACGGTGAGGGCGCCGGTGGTGTTCGCCATGGCGTCCACCTCGGCACGGAAGCGCGCGCCGTCGGGACCCGTGCGGAAGCCGTCGGCATCCGCGTCGACGTAGCAGATCTCGCCGGGGATGTCGTCGCAGTCCTCATCGTCGAGGTTGCCGACGACCTCGTCCGCGTTCGGGTGGTCCTGATCGCTGGAATCGTCACAGTCGTTGCCGTAGGACACGACCGTGCCCTCCGTCGGGACGACCGCGTGCAGCACGTCGGACGCGGCGGCGTCATCGCGCCACACGCGGCCGGGCCCCGCGGTGCCATGCCCGTCGTCGTCGCCGTAGCCGTCCGCGTCGGCGTCCATCATGCACAGCGTGCCGCTCTCGGTCTCCGCGGCACCCGGGTAGGCGTGGGCTGCCTGGGGATGACGGGCGGGATCGTCGATGCAGTCGCCGTTGCGGTCGTCCGCGCCGATGGGCGTCGCGCCGGAGGACGCACGGGCGGGGGCGCCGGCCACGTAGAACGCGGGCGCCTCGCCGGCATCGTCGCAGTCCATGTCGGCGCTCGCGACGCGGAGCGTCGCCGTCACCACCGCGGTGAGCTGGGCGCCGGTCGGGCCGACGCGGAAGAGGTCGCGATCGGTGTTGACGTAGCAGATCTCGTCGTCGGTGCAGTCCTCGTCGTCGAGGTTGCCGACGAGCTCCGTGGCGCCGGGCTTGTCCTGCGCGCTGGAGTCGTCGCAGTCGCTTCCGGGCATGAGCGTCGTGCCCGGCGTGCGCGTGCGTCCCGCCAGGAAGCCCGCCGCGACGATCGTGTCGCGCGAGGCCTTGCCAAGGTCGTCGTCGCCAAAACCGTCCTCGTCGGCGTCCATCATGCACGCGACCGGGTCGTCGGACTCGGCCGCGCCCGGGAAGGCGTGCGCCGCGTCGGCGTGCACGGACGTCCGGTCCAGGCAGTCCACCACGCGCTCGCCGGAGGTCCAGGTCCCGTCCGCGTCGGCGTCGGTGTACGGCTCGCCGTCGTCCCAGCGATGGTTGCCGTTGGCGTCGACGTAGGCCTCCGCGCCGATCCAGCGCTCGCTGGCGACGCCTGCGTCCGCCGTGCAGTCGAGCGTGCTGCCCGCGACCGTCGCGTCCGTGCCGAAGCCGTCGTTGTCGGAATCGACATAGCAGAGGTCGGTGCCGTCCGGCAGGCCGTCGCCGTTCGCGTCCGCGGTGTTGCGCGTGACGTCGCAGTCCTCGTCATCCCCGTTGGCCGCGATCTCGGGCGCGCCGGGGAAGTCCCCCGCGTCCGCGTCGTCGCAGTCGGTTCCCTCGACGCCGTCGAAGCCGGTCTCGACGAAGCTCATCGGTGCCACGCGGTCGCCCCACAGGTCACCGTCGCGGTCCATCATGCAGTCCACGACGCTGTCCTGGGGCGCGGCGCCGGGGTACGCGAAGCGGGCGTTCGCGCCCACGTCGCGGCAGTCCCCGTCCACCTTCGCGAGGCTCGCGTCGTCCGTGCAGTCCAGCGAGAGGCCGCGGCGCACGACCGCCGTACCGAAGCCGTCGTTGTCGAGGTCGACGAAGCAGTCGTCGACGTTCGCGGGCTCGGACGGATCGAGCGTGCCGACGTTGCAGTCCTGGTCGATGCCGTCGCCCACCACCTCGGGGTTGCCGGGGAAGCGGTCGGCCGCGACGGGGCTCGTGTCGTCACAGTCGAAGAGGTCGATGCGTCCGTTGAAGTTGACGTCCTGGTAGGGCTCGCCCACATCCCAGGCACGGTTCGCCACGGGGTCGGTGTCGACCGCGTCCGGCGTCGGCACCGTGTCGGTGTACGCCTCCTCCGCGGCGA
>JBJONI010000051.1:0-2870 GCA_046051915.1 Pseudomonadota bacterium | reverse complement strand
GGTCGCATCCCCGCGGCCTCGCTGCGCCCCTGAGCGCCGGCGGACGGCGATCGGCGCGGCAGACTCCGAGGCCACGGGAGGCTACAACCCCGCCATGCGGTGCAGACCTTGGCTCCTGTTGATGTTCTCCGTGGTGCTCGCGTGCGGCCGGGCCGCCGTCGAGCCTGAACGCCAATGGTCGATCGCGGTCTCGGCGCTGCCGGGCGCGTTGACCGGCGGCTTCGCGGCGAGCGCGGATGACGTGAACGTCGCAGCGCTGCTCAGTGCGCCGTTGACCGAGGTCCGCGTCCGCGCGTCCGGCGTGACCTACGACGGCGGGCTGTTGGCGCGGTGGGCTTGGTCGGAGGATTCGCGGGTGCTGACGGCCACGCTGCGCTCCGATGCGAGCTGGTCCGACGGACAGCCGATGACGGCCCACGACGTCGCCTACGCCTTCCGCGTGGTGCTCGACGAGCAAGCACGCAGCCCACGCCGGGCGCTGTTCTTCGACCTGCAAGGCCCACCCAGCACCCCGGACGAGACCACCGTGGTGTGGACGTACCGAACGCCGGGCGACCCCGACGCACGGCTCGCCGCCCTCAGCGCGGTGCCGCCGATGCCGTCGCACCGCCTTCAGGGCGTGGCGTTCCACGACCTCGCGTCGCACGCCGACGTGATGCGACCGGTCGCGTCCGGTGCGTTCGTGATCGAGCGCGACACGGCGGAGGGGCTGCTCCTGCGCGCTCGACGACCCAACCCTCAGGGCGTCGAGAGCTTGGTCGTCCGGGTGGTGCCCGATGCGATGGCCCGGCGCGAGGCCTTCCTCGCGGGCGAACTCGACGTCTTGGCCGGGCTGTCGCGGGACGACCTCCAAGCCCTCGCCGGGGTGAGCGGGGTGCGGCGGATCGACCGCGGGCCGCGGACGCTCGAGGCCATCGTCGTCAACGCGCGCGACCCGCTGCTGGCCGACGCGAGCGTCCGCGCAGCGCTCCGCCAAAGCGCCGACGTCGCCCGGTGGGCTGCCCACCTCGTCGCGCCCGTCGACGGCGACCCGATCGCCCTGCCAGCGAACGCGCCCTTCCCGCCGTGGCAGCTGCGTACACCGGTCGCGTTTCCCTCGGCAGCCCCGACATCCGGCGACGCCTTCGAAGCCGTCGGCTGGAAGCGTTCCGAGCAGGCAGCGACCCGCCAGGTCGACGGCGCGCCGGTCCGGTTGAGCCTCCTCGTCAACGCCGAGAACCCGCGTCGCGTGCAGGTCGCGACTGCGTGGCAAGCCGACCTCGCCAAGCTCGGTGTCGCGTTGCAGATCGAGAGTCTCCCCCTCGCCGCGTTCAAGGAGCGCATGGCCGCGTCGCAGTTCCAGCTCGCGTTCCATGGCTTCGGCGCCCCGATCGTCGCCAACCCCGGTCCCGCATGGGCAAGCCCCCAAGACCCCGCACACCCCGGCGCGAACGTCACCGGCCTGCACGACCCCGCCGTCGACGCCGCCATCCGCGTGTTCGAGGCCGCCCGTCCCGAGGCCCGGGCGCAAGCGCTCGCCGACGTGGCGGAGACCATCCACGCAGCAGCGGTCGTCGTGCCGCTGTGGTGGTTGCACGAATGGGTGGCCGTCGGGCCGCGCGTGGCCGAGGCCCGCCCCGACCTCGTCTCCCCTTGGCGTGACCTCGAGGCCTGGACGTACGGAGGGTCACCGTGAGCGCCCTGCGGCGTCTGCGTGACGCGATGACCGGTTGGACCCTCGCCCTGGCCCTCGTCGCGCTCGCGCAGACCGTGCTCCCCGTCGTGTTCGCGACGGACGACCTCGGTGGACGCCTCGGCGCGTGCCCGGCCTCCGACCGCGCGATCGACGTCGCCGCCGCATGGGCCGGACTGGGGCCGAACGCGCGCAGCCCGATCGCCGGCTGTTCCACCGCCGCGGCGATCCTCCTCCCCCGCGTCCCGTGGAGCGCCCTGCCCTTCCTGCTCGCCTGCGCGGTGGCGCTCCCGTTCGCGTCGGCGCTGGGGCTCCTCGGGGCTTGGCGGCGGGGCCACCTCGTCGACAGGGGGGTGACCGCGTTCGTCGTGGCCCTGCACGCCATCCCCGGCGTGGCGGTGGCCCTGTGGATCCAGGCCGGCGTTCGCGCCGTCGGATTGCCCGGCCTCGGGGCCGGCGCGCTGGACGGACGCGGCTTGGGCGCGTCGGTCATCGGGCCCACCCTCACCCTCGCGTGCGGCCTGCTGCCCGGCCTGACCCGGCTCTCGCGCGCGGGGTGGCGCGAGGTGCTCGGCGCCGCTTGGTGGGCAACCGCGCGCGATGAAGGCCGCGCGACCCTGCTGCTCGCGCTGCGCTTCGGGACCTCTACGGCGCTCCACGCGCCGGTCCAGCAGTTGGCGTGGGCGGCACCTCGCTGGGTCGTCGGCGCCGCGGTCGTCGAGACCGTGTTCGGGTGGCCGGGCGTCGGCACCGTGCTGGCGCGTCACGCGGCCGCAGGCGACGCCCCGGTCGTGGCCTTTGGCGTCACGATGGCCGCAGGGTTCGCCGCGATCGCGTCGTGGGTGGCGCCGATGACGGAACCCGAACCATGACGCCCCGCTGGCGCGTGGCCGCGGTGTGGCTCGCGATCGCGTCGACCGTCGCGCTGATCGCGTGGCCATGGACGCTGTCGGACGCGTGGGGGCGCCCGCTCGGCCCGCGTTGGGTCGCTGCGGGCGCGTCCACGATCGCGACAGCCACGATCGCGACGACGGTGGCCGCCACCCTGGGGCTCGGCGTGGCCGCAGCCTCCAGGCGGTGGCCGGTCGTCCTTCGTCTCGCGGACGCCGGGCTGTGGGTGCCGCCTCTCGTCGTCCAGCTCGCCATCGTGGCGTCCGCGGCTGCAGGGGCCGACCGGACGCCGTGGCTCCGGGCGGCA
>JBJONI010000050.1:0-4299 GCA_046051915.1 Pseudomonadota bacterium | reverse complement strand
GTTCAACCTCGGTCTGGACCCGGAGAAGGCCAAGGCCTTCCACGATGCGACCCTTCCCGCCGAGGGCGCAAAGCTCGCCCACTTTTGCAGCATGTGCGGGCCGAAGTTCTGCTCGATGCACCTCACGCAGGAGATTCGCGATGCCGCAGCCGCGACCGAAGCCGCAGCGGGCATGGCGACGCAGAGCGAACGCTTCCTCGACGAGGGCGCCGAAATCTACCGCGAAGTGTGAGCTGCCCCACAACGAGCAACGCCGCAGACCCTCAGCCTGCGGCGTCCTGCATGTGCCCCGCCCGTCATCGACGGACGCCGCCGCCTACTTGTTGTAGCGGAAGCTGGTGAAGCTCGCGTCCATCCGGGCGTCTTGACCCGTCGAGAAACGGTCCATGCAGACGTCGTCGGTGTAGTCCATGAAGTTGGTGATCGGGTCGGCCGCACCGCCCGTGCACGAGTCACGGCCCACAGGGCAGCCGTAGGCCGCGCTCCGCTCCGCCGGCGTGTCGGCGACCAGATCGCGGTCGCGGCACCCACCCTCGAAGGTGTGGTACAGCCCCATCCAGTGACCGACCTCGTGGGTCGCCGTATCACCCTCGTTGTAGGGTGCGGCGGCGCCGCCAGGCTCGCTGCCCGTGAGGAGGACGACGCCGTCCATCTTCGGGCTCGTGGCGTACGAGCTCGGGAAGGTCGCCCAGCCGAGGAGGCCGCCGCCGATGTTGGCGAAGTACAGGTTGAGATCGTCCGCCGTGCCTTGGCGGAGCGCGTTCTTCATCTGCGACTCGGCCGTCGAGCCGTAGGAGAGGTTGTACCAAGACGCATTGGCCGTCGTGTCGGTGGACACGAGGTTAAACGACCACCCCGTGCTCGCGTACGCGGCGTTGAGGACGTTCATCTGGGCCGCAATCTGGGTCGCGCTGAGCGCACCGTTGACGCCGTCGGTGATCACGTGGACGTAGACGTTGATGACACCGCCGGTCTGCGTCGGGGTCGTCGTTCCCCCGCCACCGCCACCGCTCGGCTTCGCGCGGAGGCCGTAAAGGGACTGGAACGCCGGTTGCGCACGGTTGATCGACTCGATGGCGTCCAGCTCCGCGTCGGTGAGCTCCGAACCGCAGGACCGCACACGCGGCGTCTCGCCCGCGCCGGCCAAACCGCTCAGGCTGGCCGAGTCCATGCCCGCTTCGTCGAAGGCCAAGCCGTCACCGCCGGCCGAGGACACGGGCTCCTCACCCAAACAGCCCGCCAACATGCCGACGCTGAGCCACACCGCTGTACGCATGACGCCCCCCATGGCGCCCATGGTCACACGGGCTGAGGCAAAACGCCACAGGCCGCATACCGGTACGCCAACTCAAGGGCTCTGTGGCTTATTCAATGACGATCGGGCCCGGAAGGTAGGCGAACACCCCTCCGGCCTCGGAGGTCGCGCCGAGCAGCCGCGCCTCGCGCGCAAGCCCGGCGGGCAACGCGTCCAACACGCGGGACAACGCCCCGGCGTCGGCCTCCCCCAGTGAGCGAACGAAGGCGTCCCAAGGAGCCTCGCGTCGCGGCCATGCGACCGTCCGAACGTCGCCCTCGAGGCCCGCGAGCTCGGCGGCGCGCGCGACCGCGACGTCGAGGCCACCCAACTCGTCGACCAACCCGCGCTCCACCGCCTGAGCACCCGTCCAAACACGACCCTGCGCCACCGCGTGGATCTCGTCGGTCGTGAAGTCTCGTTCGGCGACGGCCTCCGAGCGTCCAGCGCGGACGTCCTCGATGAACGAGGCATAGAACGCCTCCAGATACGCCCGGAAGACCGCCCGGCCCTGCTCCGAGAACCCCGTCTGGAGCGACAGCATGTCAGCGAGCGGCCCTCGTTTGAACGCGTGCCGCGTGATGCCCCAAGACGCCAGCGCTGGGGAGAGGTCGAACTTACCGCCAAAGACGCCGATCGACCCCGTAAGCGTTCCCGGCTGCGCGACGATCCGATCCGCCCCAGCCGACATCAGGTAGCCGCCGCTCGCCGCGTAATCGCCCATGCTGATCACGACCTTCTTTCCAGCCGCTTGGGTCCGTTCGACCTCCTTCCACATCTCCTGCGCCGCCGACGCCGAGCCACCCGGGCTGTTGACGCGCACCACCACGGCCTTGACGTCGTCGTCGGCGCGGGCCGCGGCCATCCACTCCGCGAACTCGACCTCGGTCAACATCCCGTCGCCGCCCCACGCCGAGGTCGTGATGTCGTTCACGATCTGCCCTTCGGCGGTGACCACCGCGACCGCGGCGCCGATCCCCTCGGGTTGGTCCTGCAGGAGCGCGTGCACCGACGTGAGCGGCGGCAGCGCCTCCTCGTCGTCGAACGACGTCCCCGGCGCCGCCAAGGCCGCTCGCCACGCCGCATCGCCGGCTTGGTCGAGCTCCGCCCGGACGCGATCGACGTAGCCCACGCCGTCGATCATCCCGCGCCCACGCGCCGCCTCCGGATCCAGCGTCGGGTCGGCAATCCAACCCCGCACAACGTCCTCGGACACGCCCCTGTCCTGCGCGACCTGCGACACCCACTGCGCAGAGAGGCTGTCGAGGAGGCCGTCGTACGCCGCCATCGCCTGGTCCGACGGACCGGTGCGCTCGTAGACCTCGATGAAGCTCTTGTAATCCCCGACGTGCTCATACTCGGGCACCACTTGTAGTCGGTCGAGCGCGCCCTTGTAGTAGGTCAGGCTCACGTCGAGGCCGTTCACCTGCAGGATGCCCGCCTCGGGAAGGAAGATCGGGCCGCATGCCGCAGCGAGCGCGTAGGTCGCGTCGTCCAAGGTCAGCGGCGCGACGGCGACACACGGCTTCTCGGACTGCTTGAAGCGAAGCAGCGCGGCACGAAGTTCCTGCCACGACGCCCAACCACCGGCGACGGGGTCGAGCTCTAGGTACACCCCGAGGACACGATCGTCGGCAGCCGCAAGATCGATCGCCCGCACCATCTCAGCGACCGTCGGTCGTCCAGGCGACGCCGGCTCCCACCACGGAGACGCTTCCGGCTCGTCGGTCAATGCCCCTTCGAGGTGTACGTGCAGCCACGTGTCCTCCTCGACGGGCGGCCCCGAAGGAACCAACCACCACAGCGCGGCGCCGAGCACGACACCGCCGAGCACGACACCGCCGCCGACCAACCCGAGCAGCAAGCCCCAGCCGCCTCGGCGCCCGCCGTCCGCGGGCGGGAGGGGCGGGAGGGGCGGGATCGCCGCCGGCCCACGGCGTGTGTCTACCGGATCGCCCCCTGCAGTCGGCGCCGCCGCGTCGTGGGATGTCACCTTCGAGTCGGGATCCGTCAGCATGTCGCCTCCGCGAGCAAGGTGCTTCACACGGCGAACGGCTTCGACAAGTTCACGCGACCTGTAGCAGGGGTCCAATCGCGGCGATGACCTCGGTGATCGCCTTGCGGGTGCTCGCTGAGCGGCTGATCGGACGACCGACCTCGGGCCTGGCGTGCACGCGGAACCCGCTGGCCTCGGGGTAAAGCTCGTTCCGGACGATCGGCAGGTCGTGGTTGCTCAGCACCACACAGGCGCCGCGGAGCGCGGCCCGCATCGCCGAGGACGCGAGCGCGACCTGTTCTTCGAGGCCAAACGGATCCTTCGCGTAGTTCGTGAAGGCGGCGGTCGCGTTGAGCGGGACGTACGGGGGGTCACAGTAGACGTGATCCCCTGGCCCCGCCCGACGCATCACGTCCGCGAATCCCGAACAGACGATCTCGGCCCCTTGCAGCAATCCGGAAACCTCCCGCAGGTGGGCGGGCGTGGGTGGGGCGAGGGTCGTGTAGCGACCGACGGGGACATTGAAGTGCCCGCGGCGGTTCTCACGATACAACCCGTTAAATCCGGCACGATTCAGCCACAGGAACCTGGCGGCGTGCCGGGGTCCGACCCAAGGGCCATCGTTGAAGTCGTCCCGCACCGCCGCGTACACAGACTCCCACCCGGAGGCCACCGGCAAACGCGCCAACTCCGTGATCACGTCGTCGACTTCGTCCCGCACCGCAACGTGCATCGCGACCAGCTTCGGGTTGACGTCCGCGATCAGCGCGTCGTCGATCTCGCCCTTCGCACGCCGATACAAGTAGACCGAGCCCGATCCGATGAACGGTTCGATCCACCGGCCCTTGCAGCGACCACCGAACGCGCCGCTGATCTGCCCAGCGAGCTTGCTCTTGCCACCCGCCCACTTCAGCAGCGGCCTCACACGGCCACCGACAGAGCCTGACCGCCGACGGACGTTGGTTGACGCATCGCAATCCTCACGCGCGGCACCGCCCCGCGCGCCGAG